>JALGVN010000220.1 GCA_025774645.1 bacterium | reverse complement strand
AGACGACCGACGTCGACTTCGAGCTCTGGTCGGAGATCCAGTCGGCCCCGCAAGGCGACACGCTCACGGTCGTCATGCGCCCCATCCTGTCGGTCCCGGCGATCGTGACGCCCGGCGGCGGATTCGAGGTGGAGGCGATGGCGCCCTCAACGACGACAAACTGGTCGGCCGAACTCCGGCGGGGGAACGACGTCCGCGAACTCACGCTCGCCAACGAGATCTACCGCCCGGAGTACGGCCGATGGTTCATGAACGCGGTGGTTCCGGAGGAACTTCCGGCCGAGATGTACGACCTCTACGTCGAGGCCTCGGGCGGCGTCGCCGACACGGTGGCGCACTCCGTGATGGTCAGGCAGTCGATCGAGGATGACTTCTACTTCATTCAGATCACGGACACGCACCTCCCGACACCTCTCTACTGGGACGAGCAGGGCTCGGAGACCGACTCGATGTCCATCGTCGACCTCCGGGCCGTCATCGACGACGTGAACATCATCAACCCCGCGTTCGTGGTCGTGACGGGAGACGTCGTGCACGAGGGCGAGCTCGAGGACTTTCTGGGCAGACGGGTCTTCACGAAGACCCAGCGGATCATGAAGGAGTTCGACGTCCCCGTGTTCCTCAGCACCGGGAACCACGACATCGGCGGCTGGTGGTCGACGCCGCCGCCCCCGGGGACGTCGCGGCGAGACTGGTGGCGCTTCTTTGGCTGGCGCTATCTGGACTCCCCTCCTCCCGCCGAGACCCTCCACACCCAGAACTACTCGTTCGACTACGCGAGCGCCCATATCATCGGCATGGAGTCGTACATCAACTACGAGGACTGGCGTGAGTCGATCTACGGCGACGTGAGTTTCACGACCAAACAGATGAACTGGCTCGTGGAGGACCTCGCCCTCGCCGACCCCGACGCCGCGAACGTCCTCTTTTACCACTACGACTTCGACGAGGAGGTCAACCCGGCCACCCTCGGCATCGACTGCATCCTCTACGGACACACCCACAGCACGTTCGGGCAGATAGTCCACCCTCCGTTCAACCTGTCGACCGACTCAGTGACCAACGGCTACCGCACCATGCGGCTCGTCAGGGTCTCCGGGAACTCCGTGGCCCCGACGGCCCCCATCCACGCGGGCGGCGGCGACGGACACAAGCTCACGGTCGCCTACGACGCGCCGAACGACGGCACGTCCTCGAGCATCGCCGCGACCGTCACGAACCTCCAGACCGAGAGCTTCGAGCACGGTATGCTCAAGTTCCACGTGATGGCGGATTCAATCCCGTACGCGGTGGACAACGGCGAGCTCCTGCAGACGATCGTCGACGGAGACGTCGCGACGTGCTACGTGGGGATTCCGATCCCTGCCGCGAGCTACACCTACGTCTCGATCGAGCCGACGACGGGAGTACCCGAACTCCCGGACGGGCAGCTCGTCCTCCTCAGGCAGAGCAGTCCGAACCCCGCGCGCGCTGGCACGTCGATTGAGTTTGTGCTAGCACTCCCCGCGGAGGTGACCCTCGAGGTCTACGACCTGGCGGGGCGCAGCGTCACGACGCTCGTCGAAGGACCGACCGGCGCGGGGCCGCACACCGTGCCGTGGGACCTCACCGACGCCGCGGGCGCGACGGTCGCGTCCGGGGTCTACTTCTATCGCCTCGACGCAGGCGAGGAATCGATAACAAAGAAGATGGTCGTCACGAAGTAGGCGCCGACCGGTCAAGCGGTTCCCCGCGAGAGACGCCGGGGTAGGCCGGCCGGCCAGCGGAGAGGAGTGTTCCATGCCGCCCTCAACCGTCTTCTGGGTCATCGCCCCTCCCATCGTCTTCGTAGCGCTCGCGCTGATCTTCTTCTTCGCGACGAGAGAGAGGAGCTGATCGGTGGATCCGGTCCTCCTTGGCTTCATCGGCTACCTCATCGTCGTGGTCGTCGTCGGCCTGGTCGCGTTCAGGTACACGAAGCCCCTCGCGGACTTCCTGCTCGCGGGACGGCGCTTGGGCGCGTGGGTCGTGGCGTTCAGCGAGCGCGCGAGCGGCGAGAGCGCGTGGCTTCTGATCGGGCTGCCGGGCCTCGCGCTCGCGACGGGGTTCTCGGCAATATGGTCGGCGATCGGGTGCGCGGCGGGCATCTTCGCGTCCTGGACGCTCGTCGCCAAGCGCCTCCGCATCCAGACCGAGAAGCTCGGAGCGCTCACCCTCCCCGACTACTTCGAGGCCCGATACCAGGACACGACGCACCTCCTGCGCATCGTGTCGATGGCGGTGATCGTCTTCTTCTTCACGTTCTACGTCTCGGCCCAGTTCCTCGCGGCCGGCAAGGTGCTGAACACGACGTTCGGGATCACGCCTCTCCACGGCATGATCATCGGAGCGGTCATCATCCTCTTCTACACGATCATGGGCGGGTTCCTTGCGGTCGCCTGGACCGACCTCGTGCAGGGCATCCTCATGGCGGGAGCCATGATCCTCCTGCCGCTGGCGGCGTGGATCGAGCTCGGAGGTGTCGCGGGGGTCGCCGAGCGGATAGGTGACATCGACCCGAACCTGCTCCTCGTGACGGGGAACAAGTCAGGCCACGCGCTCGTCATGGGCCTCATCGTCGGGAGCTGCGGCATCGGGCTCGGCTACGTCGGACAACCGCATCTCCTCACGCGGTTCATGGCGATCAGGGACCCCAAGGAACTCAGGAAGGGCACGCTCATCGCGATGTCGTGGGTCGTCGTCGCGTTCTGGGGAGCCGTGCTCGTCGGGATCGCCGGGCTCGCGCACTTCGGCGCCGACGGTCTCACTGACCCGGAGCACGTCATGCCCCAGGTCGCCACGCTCTTCCTGCCGGCGGGAATCGCGGGCATCGTCATCTCCGCCGCGATCGCGGCGATGATGTCGACGGCCGACTCACAGCTCCTCGTCGCGACGTCGGCTCTCTCGGAGGACATCTACCACCAGCTCATCAACAAGGACGCCCCGCAGAAGCGGCTCGTCGCGATCAGCAGGATCGGCACGGTCCTGATCGGGGTGGTCGCGTTCGTCCTCGCGATGAACGCCGAGGAGAGGGTCTACTGGTTCGTGCTCTACGCGTGGGCGGGGCTCGGAGCCGCGTTCGGACCGGGGATCGTGCTGTCGCTCTGGTGGAAACGGACGACCAAGTGGGGCGTCTTCGCTGGGATGGTCGTGGGGTCGGCGACGGCCGTCATCTGGCACAACGTGCCGGCGCTCAAGGCGTTCGTCTACGAGCTGGTTCCCGCCTTCGTCTTCGCGCTCGTCGCGGTCGTGGTGGTGAGCCTGCTGACCAGACCGCCCCGCGAGATTCCGATCGAAGGATGACGAGCGGGTCACGACCGAACACCGTCGAACAGGGAGGACGTTCTCAATGCGAATGCTCGTGCTTGGTGGGGGTCTCATGGGCCGCGCGGCGGCCTACGACATGTGCCGGCAGCCGGACGTCGAAGAGGTGGTGATCGCAGACGTCGATCCGGGGAAGGCCGGAAGTGCGGCGGGCGTCGCACACTGCGAGAAGGCGGTCGCGCGGACGCTCGACGTGAACGACCGCAGCGCGGTGCTCGCGGCCATGAAGGAAGCGGACGCGGTGCTCGGGGCTGTGAGCTACAAGGTCAACCTCGACCTCGCGAAGCTCGCGATCGAGGCCGGCACGCACTTCAACGACATGGGCGGGAACAACACCGTGGTCGCTGCCGAGCTCGAGCTGAACGAGGCGGCGAAGGCGGCGGGCGTCTCGATCATTCCCGACACGGGGCTCGCGCCGGGAATGGTCAGCCCCCTCGCGATGCACGGCGTCCGGAAGATGGACGAGGCCGAGAGCGTCCGGCTCAGGGTCGGCGGGCTCCCCCGGAACCCGACCGGCCAACTCCGGTACATGCTCGTCTTCTCGGTCCAGGGACTCATCAACGAGTACGTCGAACCGTGCATCGCCATCAGGGACGGACGCATCGTCGACAACATCGAGCCTCTGGTCGACGTCGAGGATCTCGAGTTCCCGCCTCCGTTCGGCACGCTCGAGGCGTTCAACACGTCCGGCGGGACCTCCACGCTTCCCATGACGCTCCTGGGCAAGGTGAGGGAGCTCGACTACAAGACGATCCGCTACCCGGGACACGCTACCGCGATG
>JALGVN010000219.1 GCA_025774645.1 bacterium | reverse complement strand
TGTTACTTCACTATCAGATTCACGATCCGATCCGGAACGAAGATCACCCGCTTGAGCTCCTTGCCCTCGAGGTGCTTCGCCACGCGCTCGTTCCCCTGCGCGAGCGCGACGACGGCGGCTTCCTCGGAGCCGCGCGGGACGTCGACGTCGCCGCGGAGCTTCCCGTTGATCTGGATCGCGATCGTGACGACGTCCTCCCGGGCGGTCTCCTCGTCGAACGCAGGCCACTGCTCCGCGAAGACGGTGCGCCGACCACCCATGCGCTCCCAGACCTCCTCCGCGAAGTGCGGGACCATCGGCGCCAGGAGGAGCACGATGTGCCGCGCGGCTTCCCGCACGGCCGCCTTCTCGAGTCCTGTGGGCTTCCCGTCGCCGAGGCCGTCGACGAGCGCGCGCGTGACGTTCGAGAGCTCCATGATCGCCGCGACAGCGGTGTTGAAGTGGAAGCCGTCCATGTCGCGCGTGACCTTGCGGATCGTCTGGTGTGTCTTTCTGTGCAGCTTGTCCACGTTGGCAGGGAGCTCGGACGCCGACAACGCCTTCGAGTCGGCCGCGCTGTTCGACGCGTCGAACGGCCACTCCCCCACGAGGTTCCAAATACGGTTCAGGAATCGATACGATCCCTCGACCGCCGTGTCGCTCCACTCCGCGTCCCGTTCGGGCGGCCCGATGAAGAGCGTGTAGAGCCGTTCGGTGTCGGCGCCGTACTTGGCGATGAGTTCGTCGGGCGGCACCACGTTGCCCTTCGACTTCGACATCTTGGTGCCGTCTTTGTTGATCATGCCCTGTGAGAAGAGCCTCTCGATCGGCTCGTCGAACCCCAGGAGCCCGATGTCGTGCAGCACCTTCGTCATGAACCGGACGAAGATGAGGTGGCCGGTCGCGTGCTCGATGCCGCCGATGTACTGGTCGACCGGGAACCAGTGGTTCACGTCGGACGTGACGAACGGAGCGCCCTCCTCGTTCGGCGAGATGTAGCGGAGGAGATACCAGCTCGAGTCGACGAACGTGTCGAGCGTGTCGGTCTCCCTCCTCCCCTGCCCGCCGCACTTCGGACACGGTGCTTCGAGGAACGACGTCGACGTCGTGAGCGGCGACTCGCCCTTCCCGCTTAACGTGACGTCGGTCGGGAGCAGGACCGGGAGGTCCACTTCGGGCACCGCCACCGGCCCGCACGTGTCGCAGTAGATGATCGGGATCGGCGTCCCCCAGTAGCGCTGCCTCGAAACGAGCCAGTCGCGGAGGCGATAGCTCACCGTCCGCCGACCGATGCCCTTCTTCTCCATCCAGTCGGTGATCTTCTCGATGCCCTCGCGGTTCGGAAGGCCGTCGAACTCACCGGAGTTTACCTGGACGCCGTCCTCGACGTAGGCCTCGGTCATCTCGTCGACCGAGAGCGGGTCATCCGGTCGGTCGATCACGACCCGGATCGGAAGCCCGTACTCGCGAGCGAACTCGAAGTCGCGCTGGTCGTGCGCGGGCACCGCCATGACCGCGCCCGTCCCGTACTCCATGAGGACGTAGTTCGCGATCCAGAGCTGGACCTCCTCACCGTTCACCGGGTTCACGACGTGGCGGCCGGTCCAGACGCCGATCTTCTCGACGTCGGTGGCGCCCCGCTCGATCGCGGCCTGGGCCTTGACCTTGTCCGCGAACGCCAGCACCTCGGCCTCGCGCTCCGTCCCGGCGACGAGCTCCCTGAGCATCGGGTGCTCGGCCGCCATGACCATGTAGGTCACCCCGAACGTCGTGTCGACACGCGTCGTGAAGCACGGGAGCGGCGCACCGGTCTCGGCGACCGCGAAGTCGATCTCGACACCCTCGCTCCGTCCGATCCAGTTCCGCTGCATGATCCGGACTCGCTCGGGCCAGCCCTCCAGCCCGTCGAGACCCTCGAGGAGCTTGTCTGCGTAATCGGTGATCTTGAAGAACCACTGCTCGAGGTCGCGCGTGCCCACGACGCTGTCGCACCGCTCGCACTTCCCGTCCACGACCTGCTCGTTCGCCAGCACCGTCGCGCACGACGGGCACCAGTTGACAGAGGCTCCCTTCCGGTACGCGAGCCCGTGCTCGAAGAGCTTCACGAAGATCCACTGGGTCCAGTGGTAGAACGACGGCTGGTGCGACGCGAATTCACGGTCCCAATCGTATCCGATCCCCCACGCCCGGAACTGCTCCTTCATCTTGACGATGTTCCGATCGGTCCAGACCGGCGGGTGGATGCCCCGCTCGATCGCGGCGTTCTCCGCCGGCAGCCCGAACGCGTCCCATCCCATGGGAGTCAGCACGGACCTCCCCCGCATCATCTCGTAGCGGGCCACCGCGTCGCCGATGATGTAGTTTCTCCCGTGCCCGACGTGCAGGTCGCCGGAGGGATACGGGTACATCACCAGGCAGTAGTACTTGTCCGAAGCGTCTGTGGCGCAGCTGAAGAGACCGGTCTCCTCCCAGCGCTGCTGCCACTTCGGCTCAATCTCGGTGAATGGGTAGCGTTCCATGTCCTCGGAGCCTCGTTCGGTGCGGGCACCCCCGGCGCCCGGTCCACAAGCGTCCCGCTGTCAAAGAAAGCGAGGCCGGCACAGGGACGTTGGTGCCGGCCTCGATATGCGACGTGCTCGGCAGTCCCTCCCTAGAACCCGTAGGTAAGGGAGAAGCTCGGGATGATCTCGTCCTCGAGGTGCTTGCCGAGCTGGTTGTTCGGGTCGAAGATGCTGCCGTCCTCGATGGTGCGCTCGTCGCTCAACTGATAGACGAGCCCGAAGTCGACCGTCCAGACGTCCTGGCGCCATCCGACGCCCATGCCGATGACGTTCTTGTCCGTCTGCGGCAGAACGAAGTTGTACGTGCTGTCGGGCGCGGGGTTCGGCTGGTTACGGTAACCGAGCCTCAGCGATACCGACCGCGAGAGCCGGTAGTCGAGACCGAACCCGAACTCCCACGTGTCCTCCCAAAGGAACTCGGTGACGTTGAGATCCCCGGGTAGCTCCTCGCTCGTCACGCGTTTGATCTTCTGGACCTCGCTCCACTGCGTCAGGTGAGCGTCCGCCGTCACGGTCAGCCCTTCCGTCAGGAAATCGCGGTACGCGATCCCGGCCCCGAACCACGGCGGGTAGGTGAGCTCGAACGTCTCGTTCTGCTTCGGCGACGACAGGAGCGGAACGTCCGACTCCACCTTCACCCATCCCTCGTGATCGACGGAGATGGGGATCCGGCCCGTCACGCCGAGACTGAAGTACTCGGTCGCGCGCCAGAGGAAGCCGAGCGTCGCGCCGAACGACCAGCCCGTCGCGTCTTCCTCGAACGTCCACGGGTAGATCTCGGACGACTCAGCGTACGACATCTCGTACCAGCCGCCGTACTCGACCTGCCAGTGGCTGTAGAGGGCGTGCCCCGTGAGTCCGACCGAGATCCCCGGAGCGAACTCCTTCGCGATCGCGGCCGAGAGCATGTAGCCCTTCACGCGGCTCTCGTAGTCGGGCGGGGCTCCCATGACCTTGCGGTAGCCCGCCGGGTCGTCCGGGAGCGTCTCGTAGTTCTCGATCAGATCGTCCCACAGCTTCTCACCCGACCACTTGGACCCGTACTCGGCGACCGTGTACCCGCCGGCGCCCAGCTTCCAGCTCCCGACGTCGGTGTAGGCGTAGAAGCCCGGCGCCCAGTGGTGAACGAGCTCCGACGTCGCCTGGATCTCCGCGGGCACGGGGATGTGATAATCGAGCGCCCCCCGGAAGAACACGCCCCCCTCCCGAGACGCCAGCGGCATGGCGTCAGCGACCATGAACGTCAACTCGACGCCCTCGATCTGCGTGATCCCGGCCGGGTTGTAGTGGATTGCGCTGTAGTCGTCGGCAAGACCCATGAAGGCGGCGCCCATCGAGCCGGCCTTCACGCCGACCTCGGGCACGTAGAAGCCGTTCGCCAGAGCCACTCCCGGGGCCGCCACGAGTGCAATGAGACACCCAACCAGTACGCTGGCGGTAAGACGCATTTCGGTTCCTCCTCGCGGCACGCAGGGGCGCGCGTCGCGCGGTCCGGCCGCAAATATCCAAAGGGGGCGTCCCGAGGACGCTCCCGACGGGTGGTTCGTCCCTAAGTGAATAGCACAGCGCGAATAGCGCCGTCAAGCCATTTCTGGGGACCTCAGGCCCCGGA
>JALGVN010000040.1 GCA_025774645.1 bacterium | reverse complement strand
CCTCGGTGGGGCGTGAGGGGAAGCGCGTGGGCGAGAGACTCAAGGTTCTCTTCCTCTGCACCGGGAACTCGTGCCGCAGCCAGATGGCGGAGGGGTGGACGCGCCACCTCAAGGGTGACGCGATCGAGGTCTACTCCGCCGGCATCGCGCCGCACGGCGTCGACCCGCGCGCCGTCCGGGTGATGGAAGAAGCTGGCGTCGACATCTCGGGGCAGCGTTCGAAGAGCGTCGACGATCTCTCGGGCGTGCGGTTCGACTTCGTGATTACAGTCTGCGATCATGCGAACGAGAACTGCCCGGTCTTTTCGGGGCACGCGAAGCGGCTGCACGTCGCGTTCGACGATCCACCGAGGCTCGCGAAGAACGCGGCGACCGAAGAAGAAGCGCTTGAGCACTACCGGCGCGTCCGCGACGAGATCAGGGAGTTCGTACAGACGTTGCCGGAGGGCCTCACGGCCGCGGGAGATTCAGAAACAGCGGAGGGAGACGAGTGAAGTTCGCCGACGATACGTGCATTACCAAGGAACCGGGCGGCCTTTCGTTCTTCGAACGCTACCTGACGCTCTGGGTCGCGCTCTGCATTCTGGCGGGGATCGGTCTCGGGAAGGTAGCGCCCGGGACCGCGAAGTTCCTCGACGGGCTCTCGATCAACGTCAACGGGGCTCCGGTCGTCTCGATACCGATCGCGATCTGTCTCTTTTTCATGATGTACCCGATCATGGTGAAGATCGACTTCGCAGAAGTGCTCAAGGCCGGGCGGAGCGCGAAGCCGGTCGGCCTCACACTCGTCCTCAACTGGGCGATCAAGCCGTTCACGATGTATGCGATCTCCGCGTTCTTCCTCGGCGTCCTCTTCCTCAAGTTCATCGGCCCCGACGCCGTCGACTACGTGAAGATGCCGCTCGGGCTCGACCTCGACCTTGGTGCCGTCTACGGCGCAGGCCGCGTCGTCATGCACGACGGCGTGAAGATGCTGCAGGTGCCCCTCTGGCGGAGCTACCTGGCCGGCTGCATCCTCCTCGGCATCGCGCCGTGCACCGCAATGGTGCTCGTGTGGGGGTACCTCGCGAAGGGGAACGACGGACACACGCTTGTCATGGTCGCGATCAACTCGCTCACGATGCTCGTCCTCTACGGACTGCTCGGCGGGTTCCTGCTCGGTGTCGGGCGGCTCCCGGTTCCGTGGCAGGCGCTCGTCCTCTCGATCGGGATCTACGTCGCGCTCCCGCTCGTCGCGGGCTACCTCTCGCGGAAGTGGATCGTCGCCGTGAAGGGGGAGACGTGGTTCCGTGAGAGGTTCCTGCACGTTCTGACGCCCGTCACGATCATCGCGCTTCTCATCACGCTCGTGCTCCTCTTCTCGTTCAAGGGCGACGTCATCCTCGCGAACCCACTTACGATCCTCTGGATCGCGATTCCGCTCTTCATTCAGACGAACCTCATCTTCTGGATCGGCTACGGGGCGGCCAGGATCATGAAGCTCCGCTACGAGGACGCGGCGCCGTCTGCCATGATCGGTGCGTCGAACCACTTCGAGGTCGCGATCGCGACGGCGGTGATGCTCTACGGGCTCGCGTCCGGCGCGGCGCTCGCGACGGTCGTCGGCGTGCTCATCGAGGTGCCGGTGATGCTCTTCCTGGTGAGGATCTGTCTCCGAAGCCGGGGGTGGTTCGGGACGGCGGAGAGCTAGAACGGGGGAAGAGGCCGGATTACAGGCGTTTTCGAGGGGCTTCGGAGTTTTCTTCGGGGCCCCAGCTTTTTGACTTGACCCCTGCACATGCGTGCAGTAACATGGTGCACAGATGGGCAGTGACGGTTCCCCGGCTGCTGCCGGAGGAGAAGGACCCAGGGCCGCGCGTTGGGCGACGATGCGGAAAAACGGTCAGCTCGCGCGCTCAATCTCACCGAAGTTCGCGCGGCCCGCCTCGGCCTCGAAAAGATAAGGGAAGGCCATCGCGGTCGATGGTTCACGCATCAGGCTCACGCATCGACGGCCGCGCTGGTCTTCCTGTTACGAGGGTAAGGAGAGAACGGATGCGACACGATCTCACTCCCACGCAGGAGAAGATCCTCAACTTCATCACGGAGACAATCCGCGACCACGACCGCTCGCCGACGATCCGCGAGATCGGGGAGAGGGTCGACATCTCCTCGACGAACGGGGTGCGCTACCACCTCACGATCCTCGAGAAGCTCGGGTACATTCGGAGGAACAGGGGGATCTCCCGGGGAATCGAGTGGCTGGAGCACCATCCGGCGGCGGAGGGGAGGAGACCCACGGCCGGGAGTGTCACCGAGATCCCGTTCGTCGGCAGTGTTGCCGCCGGCCGCCCGATTCTCGCCGTCGAAAACATCGAGGGCGTGCTCACGGTCGACGAGATGCTCACGAAGAGCAAGGAGTGCTTCGCGCTCCGGGTGAGCGGCGACAGCATGAGGGACGCGGGGATCCTGAACGGGGACGTCGTCGTCGTGAACCCGCAGCCGAATGCCAGGACCGGCGACATCGTCGTCGCGCTCCTCGACGACGAGGCGACCGTGAAGACCTATGTCTCGCAGAAGGGAACGGTCGTGCTGAGACCCGAGAACCCCGACTTCGAGGAGATCGTTCTCGACGCACAGAGAGGCGACGTCCGGGTCCTCGGCAAGGTCGTCGGTCTCATGAGGAAGTTCTAACAGTGCGGAGGTGAACCGATGAAAAAGGCGAGAAGTGCGCAGGTCGCACGCCTGTTCTCCCAGACGCTTTCCTATCTGACGATACTCATTCTCCTTCTTGCGGCTCTCCTTATAACGGCGGCCCCGGCTCCCGCGAAGGAGCCCATGAAGGAGGGAGCGATTCCGGTGGGAGAGGGCGAACTCAAGGCCGCGGGATTCGGGGAGATTGCGCTCCCCGAGCCCGACAAGACGGGACCGCTCTCGCTCGAGACGCTGATCGCGAAGCGGCGGTCGGTCCGGGAGTACAGCGACCGGCCGGTGCTCCTGAGCGAACTCTCGCAGCTCCTCTGGGCGGCCCAGGGCGTCACCGGCGATGGCGGCTTCAAGCGGGCCGCGCCGTCGGCGGGGGCGAAGTACCCGATCGAGCTCTTCGTGCTCGCGGGGAACGTGGACGGTCTCAGGCCGGGCATCTATCGATATGTGTCCTCGACTCACACGCTCGTGACGGTGAGGTGGGAAGACGCCCGGGGGGCGCTCTGCGCGGAGGCGCTCTCGCAGGAGTGCATCGAGAAGGCTCCCGTCGATATCGTCATCACGGGGGTCTACGAGAGGACGATGGAAAAGTACGGGGAGCGCGGCATCCGGTACGTTCACGTCGAGGTCGGCGCTGTCGCCGAGAACATCTACCTCCAGGCGGAGAGTCTGGGATTGGGTACGGTGTTCGTCGGCGCGTTCTCGGACGACGGCGTGAGAGACCTCCTCGGGGCGAAAGAGGAGGTGGCACCCCTCGGGATCATGCCGGTCGGAGTGAAACGATGAGCCGTCGTCCCCTGCGCCACGCGACACCGGGGCAGCTCTGCAGAATCCGTCCACCCGCTCCGTCGGACGACGATGCGCCAGGGAACTACGCACCGAGCAGTTACCCGTCGAGCGGTCACGCATCGCCCGGCGCCACATCCGGACCAGGAAGTTCCTACGAGACGGGACCTGACGGGATGATCCAGGAGATCAACGATCCGGTCACGGTGTTGACCAGATTCAGCGGTGGCGACATTGATCCCCTCCGCTTCAAGTGGAAGAACAGAGTCTTCGACGTCGACAGGGTCACCGGCAAGTGGGAGGAGCACGACGGACAGTACAAGCTCCACTACTTCGCGGTGGTCACGAAGGAAGAGGACTTCTACGAGCTCATCTACAACACGCGCACGATGGGCTGGACGCTCGCACGAACCGACCTCGATGGGTCGTGATCTTTGAAGGCTAGAGGGGGCTTGCAGCGCGGGGACTCGCAGGCTTGAGGCAAGCCGTTTAACGACGAGCGCCGCTAGCTCCCTCTACGCCCGATTCTCTTCATCCTCTATAATAGAGAGTGCCGGAGCGAGGGGATCCTGAGGCTCGATACCGAAGGACGCCCAATTCCGTTGCCAACGTTCAGGAATGACCATGGGTCAAAGTACGAGGAGTGACCGTTGTTCCGCCCCGCTGTTCCCTGCCAGTCGATGAAGCAGAATCCCGTTGCGCGGTGTGCTTCGTGCGCACCGGCAGGAGGAGATTGCGATGAGAAGAACGATCGCGTCTCGTGCGGGTGTCGGGCTCCTCGTTCTGTCGCTCATCCTCGGCGCCGCCGTTTCGGCCGGGGCCGACTACACCTACTTCGACGACTTCTCGGGCGACAACGCCGTGAACGACAGCTACTGGCACTCGCCGTTCGTCGAGGAAGTCCCTTCGGTTCACCTGGAAGGTCTTCTGGCCTACATCGACGGCATCAACGAGCGGGCGCTCGGGTTCTACGGCGGCTTCGAGGTCAACTCGGAAGCCTACCTCGGCTACGCCTTCCCCGTCGCGGGACCGGCGCCGGGTATCGCGAGCGGAGTGCTCTCGTTCGAAGTCCCGATCGCCTGGCACCGCCCGCCGCAGGGCCTCATGTTCGTCACCGTGTCGTACGAAGGAGTCGCCGGCGGATTCACGGAGACCCTCACGCAAGCAGGCGTCTACGAGTTCGAGATCGTGCCTCCCGTTCCGTGCGAACGGGTCTACGTCCACTTCGTCGGGGACGGCATGGCGGTCGACGATCTCTCGGTGACGCTCATGTCCGTCACGCCCACGGAGAGCGAGACGTGGGGCGCCATCAAGGCGCTCTATCGTTAGTGCGGACGCTGTCGAAGGGACCGAGCGGACACATCTCACTTCCCCGATTTCCCGGGAACGATCGGGTTTCCCCGGGAGTCGGGGAAGTCTTCGTCCTGGGACCGGCAACCGGGTCTCCCTGTGCGAATGGAGGAGAATCGTGATGAACCCCACGCTCGAGGCCACGAGAAAGACGGTCGACGACACGCTCGTCGCCGGCATCCGCTTCGCCGGCCAGCCGCAGGATGTCGGGACGTACTTCCGGAAGCTCGTCGAGCGCGTCGGTCCGCACAACGCCGGGCCTCGCTTCGTCCTCTACCACGCGATCATCCCCGGAGGCGATCACGACATCGAGGTCTGCTTCCCCGTGTCCGAGCCGGTGGGTGAGGGCGAAGGAGTCACGTGCAGGACGCTTCCGGGCGGGGAGATGCTCTGCACGTTCCACAGGGGCCCGTACTACAACCCCGACGACAAGGAGAAGTGCATCGGGTCGACCTGGGAGAGACTCTTCGGGTACATGGCCGAGCGCGAGATCGGGGCGACCGAGGGTCCGTACCGCGAGGTCTACCTCGAGGACGACGTCCAGCACGGCGACGATGCGGAGAAATACGTGACCGAGATCCAGATTCCGCTCATGCTGCCGGTCTGGCTCGAGCGGCTCACGGCCGGGCTCGACAGCCACGCCGGGGAGTCGGTGCGGCGCGAGATCATGGCGGGAAGCGAGGACCTCTCGATCGATACTCCCGTCCCGGACAGGCTGGCGTGGATCGTAGGCGCGATGAACCGGCTGGACGCGGCGGTCGGGGACGAGAGGACGCGCGCGAGGATCATGAACGGCTGCGCCCACGTGTTCCCGCAGACGACGATCGACCGGGTCCGGAAGGAGTACGAGAGGATCGGAAGCGTCGACGATCTCCTCCAGTGGATGCGCGACGACCCCGGCTGGCAGGGCGCGCTCTTCGAGCGGGATCCCGACGGCGACCCAGACGCGGTCTACGTGGAGAAGATCATCGCGAACAGGAAGGCCTACGAGGCGGCAACGACCGACGTCGAGAAACGCGCCGCCCGCTGCCACTGTCCATTTGTCCGGGACGCGATCCGGAAGGCGGAGAAGGTATCACCGACCTTCTGCGGCTGCGGGGCCGGGTGGTTCGTGCGGTTCTGGGAGGGGGTCCTCGGAGAGAGCGTCCGCGTCGACGTTGCGAAGAGCGTCCTCCAGGGCGACGATTGCTGCCGGTTCGCCATCTACCTTCCGACGGAGTAGAGCCATGCCCGAACTCCCCGAGATCGCGTCTCGCGCTGCCGAGATGAAGAAGGAGCTGATCGGGAAGAAGATCGCCGGAGTCAAGGTGTTCCAGCCGAAGTGCGTGAACGTCTCGAAGGCGAAGTTCGTTCGCGCGCTCAAGGGCGCCACGATCGAGGAGATCACCCACCACGGGAAGTGGATCTTCACCCACACGACCCAGGGATGGCTTCTCATCAACATGGGAATGGGCGGCGAGCTTCTCTTCGTACGGTGCGACGCCCTCCCCGAAAAGCGCCAGGTCGTGTTCGAGTTCACGGACGGGGACTGCCTCTCCGTGAGCTTCTGGTGGTTCGGCCACACCCACTACGCGGCGGAGGGGAGGCTCGACGGGCACAAGATGTCCGCGAAGCTCGGGCCGAACGTGCTCGACGTCAAGCTCGCGGACTTCCGGAAGCTGCTCGAGGGGCGGAGGGGGAACGTGAAGTCGTTCCTCCTGAACCAGGAGCGCGTCGCTGGTGTTGGGAACGCGTACGCCCACGACATCCTCTTCCTCGCCGGGCTCCACCCGCTCCGGACGATCGACACGCTCTCGGACGACGAGGTGAAGGCTCTCTGGAACGGGATCCGGAAGGGCCTCGGCATGAGTCTCAGACGCGGAGGCGCGTGGTACGAGAAGGATCTCTACGGCAAGCCCGGAAGGTTTACCGAGAAAATGCTCCTCGTCGGCTACCGCGAGGGGAAGCCCTGCCCGACGTGCGGCGGGAAGGTCGTGAAGATCAAGACGGGCAGCACCTCGAGCTTCATCTGCCCGAAGTGCCAGCCGCTCAAGCCGAAGAAGCGGGCGGCGGAACCGAAGAAACGCACGACTGCGAAGAAGACGAAGAAGACGACGAAGGCGAAAAGGACCGTCAAGCGGAAGTGAGACAGAGGCAGGCACAGATGAGACGAAGCGGAGAGATTCTCTTTGAGGACGGTCTGAACGGCGAGCCGACTAGCGGCTGGCGCGTCGTGCCGGAGCGGTTCGTCGAGCACCCGGAGCACGGGACCGTCTATCTCCTGGAGGCGAAGGAGACCGGCTCCGCGCTCTGGGATCTCTGGGCCGGGAACGGGAGCTGGAGGAACTATCGGCTGGAGGTCGAGATGCTTCCCGCCGGCGAGGGACAAGGGTTCCTCGGTCTGGACTTCCACGTGCAGGACGACGGGATTCGCTGCTGCAATCTCCACTTCGTCGCCTTCCCCGAGAACGAGGAGAGACAGTTCGAGGGATGCGGGCGCTGGAGCGATTCCAACACGTCCTGGAAGCTCGGGCCTCTCTCGCAGCAAACCGTTCCCGCGTCGAAGGGGGAGTGGCTCAAGCTCCGCCTCGACGTCGCCGACACGTTCGCGAACCTCTACGTGGACGATGCGGCGGAGCCATGCTTCACGATCTACGACCTTCCGTTCCCGTCGGGCGGAGTTCGCCTCTGGAGTTACTACGCCTCCGCCTACGTTCGGAACCTCCGGGTGACGGAGCTCGGAGAGGGTACGGTCGTGCCTGTTCTCGAGGACGTTTGGGGTGCGGTCGCGGGTCCGGGTGTCATCCGTGCCTGGGAGGTGAGCCAGGTCTTCCCGGATGGCTTCGATGCCGACGATCCGCTCGGTACGGTCCGGTCCGCGGAGATGAACTGGCGAACGGTCGAGGGTGACCGGCGGGGCGTCGTCAACGTGGGAGCGCTCGGCCCCGAATACCTGGAGAAGGGGGTCGTGTTCGTGAGGGCGCGCGTCGAGTCGTCGGATTCGGAGCCACGTGCGTGTCGGCTCACCTACACCGACAGGCTCACGCTGTGGTGCAACGGGGCCCTCGTCTTCGAGGGGGAAGCGCGGGGGTGGAACGATCCCGGCAGGAGTGCGGAAGACGGATGGGGCAGGCTCATGCCCGATCAGTTCGGAGCGGAGCTCCCGCTCAAGCCGGGAGCAAACGTCGTGGTCGGACGTTTCGAAGTAAACGAGCCGTTCTTCGGGAGCGGTTTCTGGATGCGGCTGGAGTAGCTGGAGCAGGACGATGCTCGGACGACACCGAAAAGAAGCCCACGTGGGAAGGCCGCCGAACGAGCGGCTCATCTTCCACATCGACATGGACGCGTTCTTCGCGTCGGTCGAGGTCATGTGCCGGCCGAAGCTCCGCGGAAAGCCCGTCATCGTCTGCGGGAAACCGACCACGCGGAGCGTCGTCGCGGCCGCGTCCTACGAGGCGAGGGAGTACGGCATCCACTCGGCGATGTCGTCGGTCGAGGCGTTCCGGCTCTGTCCCCACGTGGTCGCGGTCGAGGGGAACCCCGGCCAGTACATCTACGTGTCCCTCGAGCTCCTCCGGATCTACAAGGAGAAGAGCACCATCGTCGAGCCGTACAGCATCGACGAGGCGTTCGTCGAGATGACCGGGACCGAGTGCACGTGGGAGAACTGCCTCGAGGTCGCAGACGACATCAAGAACCGCATCCGCGAGCGTTTCCCGGGACTCACGGCGTCGATCGGGATCGGACCGAACAAGCTCGTGGCGAAGATGTGCTCGAGCCTCGACAAGCCCGACGGGGTCTCGATCATCCGTCCCGGCGAATTCGGGGAGGTGTTCGGACCGCGCCCGACGACGAAGCTCTGGGGCGTGGGGGACAAGACCGCGGTCGCCCTTTCGATGATGGGCGTGAACACGATCGACGAGCTCGGGAGGCACCCGGTCGCGATGCTCCGGTGCCGCTTCGGCATCATGGGCGAGATTCTGCACATGATGGCGCAGGGGCGCGACGACACGCCGGTCACTCCCTACTTCGAGGGCATGCCGGTCAAGTCGATGGGGCACGAGCACACGCTCTCCGAGGACACCTGGGACATCGCGGAGGCGGAGAGGGTGCTCCTCCGGCTCTGCGATCAGGTGGCGCGGCGGATGCGGAAGAAGAGCTACCTCGGGAACGTCATCTCGATGCGTCTGAGGTTCGCCGACTTCGAGGGCATCGGCCGGCAGAGGAAGATCAAGTTCTACACCGACGAGGAGCGCGTCATCTACCGGGTCGCGAGAGACCTCATGCACCGGCACTGGCGACCGGGGCAGGCGATCCGTCTCGTCGGCGTGAACTGCTCGGGACTCATGAAGATACCGGAGACGATTCAGGTCGACCTCTTCCGCGAGAAGGAAGAGGACTCGCACCGGAAGCTCCTGACCGCAATCGACGAGATCAGGGACAAGTACGGCGAGCACGCGATCACGCGGGCGAGGCTCGTGAGGCACAACAAGAGGATGTGGCCGGCGGCCCGGCGCGTCTCCGAGCCGAGGTTCCTCAGGATGGGGGTCGGCTCGGGCGAGCGCACGAACCGCTCGCTCATGGCGGGCTGGCACGACGCGGCCCCGAACCTCGACACGACCCCGCTCCCGGCGAGCATCTCTACGAGTCCCTTCGACATGCTCAAACACCAGGACGCAGAGGACCGGAAGCGGAAGCGGTCGGAGTAACGTCTGGAGCAGCGCCCGCCGCCGAGGCGACCGACACGGTCAGCTTCTTCCCGACATCACGAGAGAGACATCATGAGACAGGAGAACGGAAGCCAGGGCGACCTCTTCGGTGAGACATCCGGAAGCAACGGGTCGATCGCCGACGCGAACGGCGCCTTCGACAGCAGGGCGACGCCTCCACGTCTGCGGCGGCTCGGGAAGCGCGGGCGCATCCGGATCGGGACGTCCGGATACAGCTTCGCCGACTGGGTCGGGACCTTCTACCCGTCCCGGACGGCCCGCGGGAAGATGCTCGACGAGTACGTCAAGCACTTCGACGTCGTAGAGATCAACTCGAGCTACTACCGCATTCCCGAAGCGAAGATGTTCGAGCGCATGGAGGCGAAGACGCCCGCGGGCTTCGAGTTCGTCGTGAAACTCTTCAAGGGGATGACCCACGAGATCGAGGACGACGCCTCGATGTACCGGGCGTTCACCGACTCCGTAACGCCGCTCAAGGACGCCGGAAAGTTCGCCGGCTACCTCGCGCAGTTCCCGTGGAAGTTCAAGAACAGCACCCAAGCGAAGAAACACCTCCGGTTTCTCAGGAAGCGCTTCGGCGGCGACCCTCTTTTCGTCGAGTTCCGGCACGATTCGTGGATCGAGGACGAGACCTTCGACCTCCTGAGAGAGAGCCGGATCGGCTACTGCGGGGTCGACGAGCCGAGCCTCAAGGGGCTCATCCCGCCCATCGTGGCGGCGACGACCGACACAGGGTACGTCCGCCTCCACGGCAGGAACGCCAGGAACTGGTGGGGAAAAGGTGGCGGCGACAGGTACGACTATGATTATAATGACGAGGAGCTCTCCGAGTGGTCGAGGAAGCTGCTGGAACTTGAGGAGAAGGCCACGAAGGTCTACGCGTTCTTCAACAACTGCCACGCCGGGCACGCCGCAAGAAACGCGGAACTCATGATCGAGATGCTCGACGAGGGGCTGGGTTAGGACGCGGGGGAACACGACGATGGGGAAGATCGACCTCGGGATGCTGGGCGCGTGCGGCATCTACTGCGCCACCTGCGACATCCACCTTGCGGGGAAGAACGAGGACGTCGAGGCGCAGACGAAGATCGCGAACTGGATCGTCGAGAACTGCAACACCGAGTGTCGCCCGGATCAGATTCGCTGCTGCGGATGCTGGGGGGCGCTCGACGCGACCAAGCACTGGAGCGCCGACTGCACCGTCATGAAGTGCGCCAGGGCGAGGCACATCAAGCTCTGCAGCGACTGCGGCGAATACGAAACGTGCACGACGCTCGAGGGGTTCTATCGGGGCGGCGACTACGAGCCTGCCAGGCGGACCCTCGAGCGGATCAGGGAGATCGGCCTCTCCGCGTGGGTCGAGGAGAGGGAGACGGAGGGAGCCCCGACGGCGGAGTCGGGTTGAGCCTGAGGAACGAGGGGGGCGGCCATGGGCTCGGCGGATCGCGCACTCATCGGCGCGTGCGGGTTGTACTGCGGGAACTGCGAGATCTACGTCGCGTACATGACCGGAGACCTCGACAAGCTCGACGAGATCGCCGAGCACATCTCGCGGCAGCTTCAGACCGAGATCGACTCTGACCAGATCCTCTGCGGCGGCTGCCACGGTCCCGCCGAGGAGCTGTTCAGTATGGGGTGCCGAATCAGGCCCTGCGCTGGGGCGCGGGGCTTCGTCACGTGCGCCGAGTGCGACAAGATGGACGGGTGCGAGATCCTCGCCAGCTTCCACCGGACCGACATGGGACGCCCGGCCAGGGTGAACCTCGAGAAGATCCGGGAGGTCGGGTTGGAGAAGTGGGTGAAGGAGGTGGAGGAGGAGTGACCTCATGAGAGACGCGAGTCTCCACGCGCTTGAAGACGATGGGTTGACGGCCCCCGCTGTAGGCCTATGGACCGAGCAAAAGTACAGGTTGCTCCAACTCTACGCGGAGCTGTTCGCGACGTCGATGAAGGGGAAGTGGCGGCGCGTGTATCTCGATCTCTACGCAGGTGCCGGGAGATCGACGATCCGCAGTACCTCGAGGATAGTTTCGGGGTCTCCCATGCTTGCACTTGGAATCCCCAACCCCTTCGACCATTACATCCTCTGTGAACGAGAACCACAGCTGATGGACGCCCTGATGCACCGAGTCAAGTCTGATCATCCGGACGCGGACGTCATGTTCGTGACCGGAGACGCGAATGAGTCGACTTCCGAGATTCGGGAGCTGATTCCGCGTCACGGCAGCGGTGAGCCTGACGAGGGGAGTTGAACCTGTGTCGATTGGGTCCACCATCGAATGGACGGACGCTACCTGGAACCCGACGACCGGGTGCACCAAGATCAGCTCGGGCTGCGCGAACTGCTACGCCGAGCGGATGGCCAGGCGCCTTCATGCAATGGGATCCCCAAACTACGCGAACGGATTCCAGCTGACCTGGCACGAGCATGCGCTCGATATACCACTTGCTTGGCGAGCGCCTCGAAACGTGTTTGTGAACTCGATGAGCGACCTCTTCCACGAAGACCTACCGTTTGATTTCGTTCGGAGTGTCTTCGGGACGATGGGACAAGCCCATTGGCACAGATTTCAGGTGCTCACGAAGAGAGCGGAAGTGATGGCTGAGTACGCACCGCACCTTGAGTGGACTCAGAACATCTGGGCTGGGGTGACCGTGGAAGCGCAGGCCTACTCGCACAGAGTCGATGCTCTGCGGTCAGTGCCCGCAGCTGTTCGGTTCCTCTCGTTGGAGCCACTGCTTGGTCCCATCGAAGGCCTGAATCTCGACGGAATCGACTGGGTAATCGTGGGGGGGGAATCAGGACCGGGAGCGAGGCCGATGCGTGAGGAGTGGGTCCTGCGACTCCGGGACGAGTGCCTCATGGCGGACGTGCCGTTCTTCTTCAAGCAGTGGGGTGGGGTGAGGAAGAAGAAGGCCGGACGTCGGCTGGACGGTCAACTCTGGAGCCAGCTTCCACAGCTGTGTCCGGTCGCTGGGTAGATCCCTATCAGGGGAGAGCACGGATTCGATGAAGTCCTACCGGAAGGAACTCTGGTTCAACGTGCGAGGCCGCCGGGCGTTCCTCAACATCACGCCCAATGTGGAAGAGGCGCTCGAGGAGTCCGGCGTCCGCGAGGGTCTCGTTCTCGTGAACGCGATGCACATTACGGCGTCGGTCTTCATCAACGACGACGAATCGGGCCTGCACAAGGACTACGAAGACTGGCTGGAAGGGCTCGCTCCTCACGCGCCGATCGATCGCTACAGACACAACAGGACGGGGGAGGACAACGGCGACGCGCATCTCAAGCGCCAGGTCATGGGCCGGGAGGTGGTCGTCGCCGTGACCGACGGGGAGCTCGACTTCGGGCCGTGGGAGCAGATCTTCTACGGCGAGTTCGACGGCGGTCGGAAGAAACGGGTTCTGGTCAAGATCGTCGGGGAGTGATGGCCCACGCGCCTTGCATTTGGAAGCACCACGTGGCACGATGGGCAATCTCAATCCAGACAAGAGCACACTACTGCACCAACCTGCCGTGAGGAGGCCCGCCTATGTACCGAGGCACGTCGGGAATGTACTCGTGGATCGGGCGGAGGCTCACCGGTCTCGGGCTCGTTCTCTTCCTCCTCCTCCACATCGCGGACACGGCGCTGCTCCTCTGGGGCCCGGAGCCGTACAACCTGGTGGTCCGCCTCTACGCGACGCCCTTCTTCCGTCTGTCGGAGGTCGGGCTCGTCGCGGCCGTGATCTACCATGGTCTCTCCGGTCTCCACATCATCGCCCTCGACCTGTGGGACCGCGCCCACACGTACCAGAAGCAGCTGGTGATCCTCGAGCACGCGCTCTTCCTGATTCTCTTTCTGCCGGTGGCGTACTTCATGCTCGCGCCCTGGCTCCTTCATTAGAGGAGGTTCGGCCATGACACATCACGTCGTTGTGTCCCGGGCGCGACCCTCCTCGAACTTCGAGCTCGCGACCTGGCTCTACATGCGCGTCTCCGGGGTCCTGATCGCGTTCCTGCTCCTGGGACACATCGTGGTGATGCACGTCCTCCACCACGTCGACGAGGTCAACTACACTTTTGCCGCGGGGCGCCTGGCGAACCCGTTCTGGCGAATCTACGATCTGGTCCTCCTGGGGCTCGTGGTGAGCCACGGGGTGAACGGCGCGCGAATCGTGATCGACGACTACGTCCAGAGCCGAGGCTGGCGGACGCTTCTGAAGACTGCGCTTTGGACGATCGGCATTCTCTTCCTCGTCGTCGGAGCGTTCGTTCTCTTCACGTTCCAGCCTGTGACGGGCTGATTCGAACACGACCCAAGGAGTAGAGCGTGTACCACAACTACGATGCCGTGGTCATTGGTGGGGGCGGCGCCGGGCTCATGGCGGCGACGCAGATCTCTCCCGCGGGGAGCACGGCGGTTCTGAGCAAGCTCCACCCCATGCGGTCGCACACGGGGGCGGCCCAGGGCGGGATCGGCGCCGCTCTCGGCAATCTGGAGGAGGACCTCTGGGAGTGGCACATGTTCGACACCGTCAAGGGTGGTGACTACCTGGTCGACCAGGACGCGGCCGAGATCCTCGCTCAGGACGCGATCGAAGCCATCTACGAGCTGGAGCACTGGGGTCTGCCGTTCGACCGGACCGACGACGGGAAGATCGCGCAGCGTCCGTTCGGCGGACACACGTGCAACTACGGTGAGGGAATCGTCCGGCGCGCGTGCTACACCGCGGACCGGACTGGTCACGCCATTCTCCAGACGCTCTACCAGCGTGCCATCCGGAACAGGGTCGACTTCTTCGACGAGTTCCAGGTCGTGGACATCTGCATCGAAGCCGGCGCGTGCCAGGGTGTCGTCGCCTACGAGGTCGCGACCGGGGAGCTGCACATCTTCAGGGCCAAGACCGTGCTCATCGCCACAGGTGGGTGCGGGCGGCTCTTCAGGATTACCTCGAACGCTTACTCGTTCACCGGCGACGGGCACGCGATGGCCTTCCGCAAGGGCGTCCCGCTCGAGGACATGGAGTTCTTCCAGTTCCACCCGACCGGGATCTACAAGCTCGGCATCCTCATCACCGAGGCGGTGCGAGGCGAGGGCGGCATTCTCCTGAACAAGGACGGCGAGAGGTTCATGGAACGCTACTCGCCGAACCTCCTCGACCTGGCGCCGCGCGACGTCGTCGCACGGGCGATCCACACGGAGGTCGCCGAGGGGAGGGGCATCGACGGGAAGGACTACGTGCACCTCGACGCCAGCCATCTTGGCAGGGAAGCGGTGGAGAAGAAGCTCCCCGACATCCAGGACTTCTGCGGCACCTATCTCGGCATCGACCCCGCCGTCGAGCCGATGCCGGTCCAGCCGACCGCCCACTACGCGATGGGCGGGATTCCGACGAACGTCGACGGACAGGTTCTCATGGACGAGAAGGGGACGGTGCTTCACGGTGTCTATGCGGCTGGCGAGTGCGCCTGCGTGTCGGTACACGGGGCGAACCGTCTCGGCAGCAACTCGCTCCTCGAGCTCGTCGTCTTCGGCCGGCGCGCGGGGCGGCACATGGCGAAGCATCTCACGGAGACCGACTTCCTCGAGGTGAAACCGGACCCACGGGAGCGCGTCAAGGAGGAGCTCGCTCGTCTGTACGAAGGAGACGGCACGGAAGAGGTCGCGACCATCCGCAGCGAGATGCGGGACGTGATGATGAACAACGTCGGCGTCTTCCGGGAGCAGAAACGAATTGACGAGGCCGTGGAGAAGGTGCGGGAGCTCCGGAACCGCTACGGGAAGATCCGCGTGCAGAACAGGAGCAATCTGTTCAACCAGGAGCTTCTGGAGGCGCTTGAGCTCGGATACCTCCTCGAACTCGCCGAGGTCGCCGCGATGAGCGCGGCGGCGCGCAAGGAGAGCCGCGGGGCGCACTCACGGGCCGACTATCCGGACCGGGACGACGACAACTGGCTCAAGCACACGATGGCGTTCCGTACGGAGAGAGGCGTCGAGCTCAGGTACAAGCCGGTCAACATCTCGTTCTTCGATCCCAAGCCACGGACGTTTTAGGCGCGGGCGCCTCGCCGCCCCTCAGGAGAGTCGACGATGGAAGTCAGGGTACGGATCAAACGCTTCGATCCCGAGCAGGACGAGAGACCCCACTGGGAGGAGTACCGGGTCGACACCGAGCCGACGGACCGCGTGCTGGATGCACTCCTCAAGATCAGGGACCAGCAGGACACCACGCTCGCTCTCAGGAAGTCGTGCGCGCACGGCGTCTGCGGCTCCGACGCGATGCTCATCAACGGGCTGAACCGCCTGGCGTGCAAGACGCTCATCAGGGACGTGTGCGAGCCGATCGAGATCGAACCCCTGAAGGGGCTCAGCGTCATCAAGGACCTCGTCGTTGACATGGACCCGTTCTTCGACAGCTTCCGCACCATCAAGCCCTATCTTGTGAACGACGAGACGCCTCCGCCCGCGGAGTGGCGGCAGACCCAGGAGGAGAGGGCGCGCTTCGACGACACGTCAAACTGCATCCTGTGCGCGTCCTGCACGACCTCGTGCCCGTCGTTCTGGTTCAACCGTGAGTACCT
>JALGVN010000039.1 GCA_025774645.1 bacterium | reverse complement strand
ACGAAGTTCGAGCTCGCGAAGGCGGAGGCGCGCGCGCACATCCTCGAGGGTCTCAAGAAGGCGCTCGACCACATCGACGAGATCGTCCAGCTCATCAAGAAGGCCAAGGACGTCGAGACGGCGCACAAGCAGCTGATGAAGAGGTTCAAGCTCTCGGACGTCCAGGCGCAGGCGATCCTCGAGATGCGGCTCCAGCGGCTGACCGGCCTCCAGCGGAAGAAGATCGAGGACGAGTACAAGGAGATCATCAAGCTCATCGCGAGCCTGAAGGCCATCCTCGAGAGCAGGGCGAAGGTCCTCGGGATCATCAAGGACGACCTCCTGGCCGCGGTCGAGGCCTACGGCGACGAACGGCGCACGGAGATCGTCGAGGCGACGACCGACTTCTCGATCGAGGACCTGATCGCCGAAGAGGACATGGCGATCACGATCTCGCACTCCGGGTACATCAAGCGCCTGCCGGTCGGGACGTACCGGCGGCAGCAGCGCGGCGGCAAGGGCGTGACCGGCATGGGGACGAAGCAGGACGACTTCGTCGAGCACATGCTCGTCGCATCAACCCACGATTATATCCTCTTCTTCACGCAGAGCGGGCAATGCCACTGGCTCAGGGTCCACGAGGTCCCGCAAGCCGGGAGGGCGGCGAAGGGGAAGGCGATCGTCAACATCCTCCAGCTGAACCCCGGTGAGTCGATCCGGACGTTCGTCTCGGTCCGGGAGTTCGACGACGAGCGCTTCATCGTGATGGCGACCCGGAAGGGGATCATCAAGAAGACGGCGCTCTCCGCGTTCTCGCACCCGCGCCGGGGTGGCATCCGGGCGATGTCGATCGACAATGACGACGAGCTCATCGACGCCGCGATCACCGACGGCGGTCACGACATCTTCCTCGCGAAGAAGCTCGGGAAGGCGATACGCTTCCACGAGAACGACGTCCGGGAGATGGGGCGGACGGCTCGGGGCGTGCGCGGCACGCTCCTCGAGAAGGGCGATGAGGTAGTCGGGATGGCCGCTGTGGTGGGGGAGGAGGGCACGGTCCTCTCCGTGACCGAACACGGGTTCGGGAAGAGGACGAAGCTCTCCGACTACCGCGTGATCAAGCGCGGCGGCAAGGGCGTGATCTCGATCAAGGCCAACAGGCGGAACGGCCCCGTCGTCGCCATCAGGGTCGTGAACGAACAGGACGAGATCATGATCATGACCGCGAAGGGGGTCATGATTCGCCTTCCCATCAAGGGCATCTCCCTCATCGGGCGCAATACCCAGGGCGTCCGGATCATCAGCGTCGGGAGGGACGACCGCGCGGTCGACATCGCCAGCGTGGTCACGGACAGCTAGGGTGAGGATGCGGTCCGACGCGGCACTGTTCGTATCCGTGAACGACCCTTTCCGCTTGACACTTCGCCTCCGCGCCGGATACACTCTGCCGGGCTTTTGTCCTCGGCTAAAACCCGCACAGGCGGGGTGGTCGGGGTGGATTATGCGCCGCGTGAGCAAGCCGCGAGCAACAATCAGTGAAAGGGCTGAGTGTTACTTGCAGGCCCAGGTCGTATCACCCAACAGCGCGTTGCAGCACCGGAACGGTCCCGTGAGCGTCTTCCGCAGAGCGAGAGACGCGGCGGGGCCTATTTGTGATCAGGCGTGACTGAGCGGCTCGCCCGCCGCGGGAACAGCGGACGGGTCCGGCGCACGACACCAAGCAAGAGGGCTGGGTAAGGATGAAAGAAGTCTTCATCGGCAAAGAGAATCTCCGGCGACTGATCGAACGGTGGGCGAAGGATCACCGCGTGTACGTTCCGGTGACGTTCGACATCATGAACCACGAGGAGACGCCGGACTACGAGCTGGTGGGCGACGAGGTGCCGGAGAATCTGCACCTTGCGGGGGCGGCTCTCGCCCTTCCCGCGAAGTCGTTCATCTTCTACCCCCGCGAGGTCGTCGCGAACTACCCGAGCAGCGAAGCGGATGCGGATGTGGAGGCGCCGTCCACTGTCATCGTGGGTCCTCGGGGATGCGACGTCCGCGGTCTCGCGAAGTTCGACAAGGTGTACTGGAGCACCGTGCACTTCACGGAGGAGTACGACGACCCGTTCGTCATCGAGAAGCGGAAGAACACCTACATCGTCTCGGTCGACTGCACCCTACATCGTCTCGGTCGACTGCACCGCGGCGAAGGAGACCTGCTTCTGCACGATGGTGGGGGGCGAGCCCTTCGCGAAGGAAGGCTTCGACGTCAACCTCTCGCCGCTCGACACTGGTTTCATACTGACGGTCGGGTCGGAGAAGGGCGAGAAGCTGATGTCGGGCGCCGACGACCTGGTCGCCGAGGTCCAGCAGAACCACACCGACGAGCGCGAGCGCAGCAGGAACTCGGTCACGGAGGCGATCAACAGGCAGAACGCCGAGTTCGCCGTCGACGTTGCGTACGACAAGCAGGACCTGGACGGGTCCGCCGACGCGTGGGCGTACGTGACGCAGAACTGCGTCGCGTGCGGTGCGTGCAACCGCACGTGCCCGACCTGCACCTGCTTTCTCCTGGTCGACCAGCGAGCGAAGGGCGGATACGAGAGGACACGGAACTGGGACACGTGCCTGTCGATCGGCTATGCGCGGACGGGTGGTGGTGGAAACTCGCGGCCCGATCTGCCCCAGCGTCTTGATAACAGAATCCGTTGCAAGTACGAGTACTCCCGCGACCGATATGGTCTCGTCACGTGCACCGGCTGCGGCAGGTGCATCGACGTGTGCATGGGAAGGATCGACATGCGCGAGGCCGTCAAGCACATCGTCACGGAGAAGGCGAAGGCATGAAGAACCTTTACAGGCCAATCGAAAGCGTGATCGAGGACATCAAGGAAGAGACCACGAACATCAAGACCTACAGGTTTCGTCCGAAGGAGCCCATCACGTTCGAGGCCGGTCAGTTCGTCGAACTGACCGTCCCCGGCGTCGGCGAGGCTCCCTTCACTCCGTCCTCGAACCCGAACGTCACCGACACCATGGAGATCACCATCATGGAAGTCGGTTCGGTCACGGACGCCCTCGCGAAGATGAAGGTGGGGGACACGGTGGGGATCCGGGGGCCGTACGGGCAGGGCTACAACCTGAAGGACTTCGAGGGTAGGGACATCCTCATCGTGGGCGGCGGCGTCGGTCTTGCCCCGCTCCGCTCGCTCATCCTCGCTCTCTTCGACGACATCGACAAGTACAAGAGGATTTCAATCCGTTACGGCGCGCGGACACCGGCGGACATCGTCTACCTGAATCTCCTCCCCGAGTGGGAGAAGATGAAGAACACCGATGTCTACCTGACGATCGACGAGCCGCACCCGGACTGGAACGGCACGGTCGGCGTCGTGACGGTGCTCCTCGACGACCTCGCGCTCGTCACGACCGTCGACGTCGACCAGCTGCCGGTCGATCCCACGAACGCGATCGCGTGCGTTTGCGGGCCTCCGATCATGCTCAAGTTCGTGAACATGTCGCTCCTCGAGAAGGGCTTCAAGCCCGAGAACATCTATCACTCGATGGAGCGGAACATGAGCTGCGGGCTCGGCAAGTGCGGACACTGCATGCTGGGCGAGCACTACATCTGCAAGGACGGTCCGGTCCTGACCGCGGCACAGATCGAGAAGTTCGACGATCCGTTCTAGTGGGTTCACCGTGAGGGGTTAACCGACATGCCAGAGATCAAGAAGGCGTCGTGTCTCTTCTGCTCGCTTCAGTGCGGGTTCGGGATGGAGATGGATCGGGGGGTGCCCGTCAGGGTCGATCTCGACACGGAGGCCCAGGTGAACCAGGGGTCGCTGTGCGTGAGGGGGCACTACAACCTGGAGCTCCTGCTCCATCCGAAGAGATTCCTGGGGGCGACGGTCAACAGGCGGAGGGTGCCGTGGTCGAGTGGTGTGACCAAGGTCGCCGGCAAGATCGGTGACATCAAGGGCGCGGGCGGGGGAAGTGCACTCGGTGTCATCGTGGGAACCGAACTCTCGAACGAGGACTACGACGCGGCCGTTGCGTTCGCCGCGACCGCGCTCGGGACGAACAACATCGCCGTCGCGTACGACGGCAACGACTACCCGCTTCTCGCGGGAGGCGGGGCAGGCGACGCCGTACCTGCAGATCTCGACGACGCCACGTGCTTCGTCATGGTGGGCGACGTCTTCTGGGGCCACCCGTGCATCTCGAAGCGCATCATCGCGGCCCGCCACCAGGCCAGGTCCAACCGCGTCTACACGCTGAACCCCTACAGGACGAACACCGACTGGTTCGCCGACCGGCACATCGGAGTGCGGCCGGGAGCGGAGCCTCTCGTTCTTGCGGCGCTCCTCTCGGAGATGAACGCGCAGGGCGCGCCGAGGGTCGACGTCGCGAAGGCGGCCGAGGCCGCCGGGCTCGATGCGCACGAGCTCACCGCGATCGCGAAGAACCTGAAGGAGCACCACAAGGTCGTCGTGCTCGTCTCTTCGCGGCTCGGAGACTCCACGTCGGCGTACCTCACAGGTGTCCTCGCGTCGAAGCTCGCGGCCGCGCTGAACGGCAAGTACGCGCCGCTCTTCCGCGGTGGGAACACGCTCGGCGCGTTCGAGCGCGTCGGTTCCGCGAAGACCGTCCCCGGTCTCCTCAAGGACGTGGCGGACCGGAAGATCAAGGGACTCCTGGTCTTCGGACCCGACATCGTGCAGCTCTACCCGGGTGCCCTCTCGCAGGACGACGTCGACGCGCTCGAGTTTTTGGGCGCATCGGCGGTCTTCGAGAACGACGTCACGAAGCACAGCGACGTCGGCCTCCCGCAGTCCGTCTGGACCGAGGACGCGGGAACATACACGGGGTCCTTCGGGGTCTCGACCACGATCGAACCGCTCGCGGCGCCGCAGGGCGACGCGCGGACGGTCAAGAGCATGCTCGAGGACGTGGCGAAGGGGCTCGGCACGACGGTCCCGGCCGCCGGCGGCAGGGGGGAGCACGCGCCGCTCGACATCGACGTCGACGCCGCCCTCGCGAAGCTCGCGTCGGGCGGAGCCGGCGACGGCGTCGACCTCATCGAGAACATCAGTCCGCTCCACCGGTGGGACGGGGTAATCACGAGCAGAATGAGCTTCCCGCAGACGATCTCACCGTACGCCGAAGTCTGGGTCGGTGAGGAAGCAGCGGGGAGTCTCGGGATCGAGCAGGGCGCCAGCGTCGCGGTCGCTACGGACCGCGGAGAGACGCGCCTCATCGTCACGGTGACCGACCGGATGCCCGGCGGCCTCGTGGCGATACCGACGTACGTGCCCGACGCGAGGGGGCTGATGGTCTGGACCCCGAACGCCGGCACGAAGTGGTACGACGTTTCCGCCAAGGGCGCCAAGGTGGCGCCGGAGGCGTAGTGGAACTGGAGGGGCCGCGCGGCCGTGGTGGAACGGCCGGCGGCGGGAACAGCTCCGGGGGATCTGGATGAACAAGAGGAACATCCTGGACTACGGGCGATGCATCAGTTGCAGGAGCTGCATCGCCGCTTGCTACTACTCGCACAACACCCAGGATCATCTCGAGGCGTCGAGCGTTCTCACGAACATCGTGCTGCAGATGAACTGCAGGCACTGCGAGCAGCCGCTCTGCGAAGCGGCGTGTCCGCAGGAAGCGATCGTGAGGCGCGACGACGGGCTGGTGATCCGGAGCAACATCGAGTGCAGCGGGTGTACTTCGTGCGCGCAGGCTTGCCCGTTCGGCGCGATCGACCTGAACAAGACCCGTCACACGATGCCGAAGTGCGATCTCTGCGAGTGGCGGACCCTCGAGCAGAAGGACACCATGTGCGCCGGCACGTGCACTTCCGGCGCGCGGACGTTCGAGGACATCAGCGACCTCGAGGCCCAGAGGGGCGCCCCGATGAGGGGTGGCCGGACCCGCGAGAAGACGGTGCGGAGGAAGAGGTAGGAGGGGGTACCGGTCCGTTCCACCCGAGCCGATTAGGAAGATAACGGGAGAGGTAACAGGATGGCTTCTACACTGAGCATGATTCTCTACTTTATCATCTTCCCGGGCCTGGTCTTCACTGCCGTGGCCGGACTCATGACGACGTGGGTCGACCGGAAGGTCTCGGCTCTCGTGCAGTGGCGGGTCGGTCCGCCCTGGTATCAGCCTTTCGCGGACATCCTCAAGCTCATGGGGAAGGAGATCGTCATCCCCGAGGGCGCGAAGCGTACGGGCTTCCTGGTGGCTCCCCTGGCCGGCCTCGCGGCGGTGGCTCTGGTGTCGACGATGTTGTGGCTGGCGAGCATGAGAGGCACGGGCTTCGTGGGGGACCTAATCGGCGTGATCTACCTGCTGACGATTCCCTCGCTCGGGATGATCATCGGCGCGTCGGCGTCGGGCAACCCGCTTGCGAGCATCGGCGCCAGCCGCGAGATGAAGCTCATCCTCGCGTACGAGCTCCCGTTCGTGATCGCGATCTTCACGGCGGTCACGAAGGTCTCGCCCATGACCCTCAAGCTCGACGGCATCCTCGAATACCAGGCCGTGAACGGGGTCCTTCTCGGCAACCTCTCGTGCATCATCGCGTTCGTCGTCGCGATCCTCTGCGCGCAGGCGAAGCTCACGTACCCGCCCTTCGACATTCCGGAGGCGGAGACCGAGCTCATGGACGGCACCCACATGGAGTACTCGGGTCCCGCCCTCGCCGTCGTCAAGGTCACCCAGGCGATGATGCTCTTCACGCTGCCCGTCTTCTTCATCACGATCTTCTGGGGCGGCCTGCAGCTGACGGGGTGGGGCATTCTCTACACGATCGTGAAGTACGTGATCATCGTGACGATCATCGTCCTCATCAAGAACACGAATCCCAGGGTGAGGATCGACCAGGCCGTTCGGTTTTTCTGGGGCCCGGTTACGGTCCTCGCTGTCATCGGTATGATACTCGCGGTCCTGGGCCTCTAGGGTTCAAACGGAGCGATTCATGGGCGCAACAGGTTGGGGATTCAAGAAGTCACTGTGGGTGTTCCACCTGAACGCGGGGGCGTGCAACAACTGCGACATCGAGGTGCTCGACTGCCTCACCCCGAGGTTCGACGTGGAGCGGTTCGGCATCAAGCTGGTCGGCAGCGTCAAGCACGCCGACGTGCTTCTCGTTTCCGGGAGCGTACCAAGGAAGGTCGTGCCGGACATGATCGAGACCTGGGAACAGGCACCCAAGCCGTGTGCGGTCGTGGCGTTGGGGTCGTGCGGGTGCACCGGCGGGATCTTCAGGGACGGCTACAACTTCGCCGGGCCGGTCGACAAGCACATCCCGGTCGACGCGTACATCCCCGGGTGCCCGCCGAGACCGGAAGCGATCATCGGCGGGATCGTGAAGCTGATCGGCACGCTCTAGCGGGAGAGCACGGGCCCGGGCGCGCGTGGGCGCCGCCGGGGACGGGGGGGGGTAACGACACGATGAGCAAAGAGGTTCTGGAACGCTTGAAGACCAAGTTCGGCGACAGGGTGGACGTCGTCGAGCGATCCGCTCGCCGGGCGTACGTGACGGTCGCGAACGAGGACTGGATACCCGTCACGCGCTATATGTATGAAGAGGAGAGAGGGAGGCTGTGCACGGCAACAGGGAGTGACAGGTCGACGGGGGTGGAGCTCCTTTACCACTTCGGATTCGACGGGGGCGGGACCGTCGTCAACGTCAGGACGACCTTGGCGAAGCCCTTCCCGAAGATCGGGTCGCTGGCGAAGTACTACCCGGCGGCCGACTTCATCGAGAGGGAGATCTTCGATTTTCTCGGTGTCGAGTTCGAAGGGCATCCCGATCCGAGGAAGATCCTCTCCTCCCACGACAGGCCTGCTGACTTCCACCCGATGAGGAGAGATGAATAGATGAGCACGACCATTCCCATTGGACCATTTCATCCTGTCCTCGAGGAGCCGGAGTACATCACCCTGGAAGTCGACGGCGAGACGGTGCTCGGTGCGGACATCGACCTCGGCCGTAACCATCGGGGGATGGAGCTCCTCGCGGAAGAGAAGACGTACGATCAGGACATCTTCCTCGTCGAGAGGATCTGCGGGATCTGCTCGGCGTCCCACAGCTGGGCGGCTTCGCTGGCGGTGGAAGACATCGTAGGGTGCGAGGTGCCCGCCAGGGCAAGGTACCTCCGGACGATCGTGCACGAACTCGAGCGGCTGCACAGCCACATGCTGTGGGTCGGCCTCGCCGGTCACATCATCGGGTACTGGACCGTCTTCATGTGGGGCTGGAAGTACCGCGAGCCGATCCTCGATGCTCTCGAGATGATCACGGGGAACCGGCAGCACTACGCGTGGTACAGGCCGGGCGGTGTGAGAAGGGACGTTCCCGACGAGATCTGGCCGAAGATCCTGAAGATCCTTGACGAGTTCGACACGAAGGTCGATCTTCTGACGGGCGCCATCCTCGACGACCCGGTCATCCTGGGTCGCCTGAAGGGCGTCGGCATCCTCACGACTGAGGACGCGGTCGCCTACGGAGCGCTCGGGCCGACGGCTCGCGGCTCCGGAGTCGACATCGACGTCCGGCGGGACGAGCCCTACGGAGCCTACTCCGAGGTCGACTGGAACGTCATCGTCCAGGACGGCTGCGACTGTCTCGCGGTGGCCGTTGTCCGGCTCCTCGAGATGAAGGAAGCGGTCAAGATCATCAAGCAGTGCATCGAGAAGCTGCCCGGCGGTCCGATCGACGCCGGCATCCGGGATGTTCCGAGGGGCGAGGGCATCGGTCACATCGAGGCCCCGCGCGGCGAGACGTTCCACTTCATTCGCAGCAACGGCACGAACATGCCGGAGCGGCACAAGATGAGGGCGCCGACCTTCAACAACATCCCGACGTTCCGGCCGCGGGTGAAGGGCGAGACGATCAGCGATGCGCTTCTCTGCTTCGCGGTCATCGACCCGTGTTACAGCTGCACGGAGCGAATGACGGTGCTCGATCCTTCGGGCAAGATGCTCCTCTCTCCGAAGGACCTTTTGAGACTGAGCCACGAGAAGACGGAACAGATCAGACGGAACTCCTGACGGGGAGCCCGAGGGCGTCTCGCCCGAGGACCCGAGGAGCCGAACACCGAAGCGAACCCTACTCCTAGAGGCGCGGGGGGAAGTTGATGTCACCGATACTCATTCCCATTGTCGTCCCAGCGATTGCGGGTGGTCTCTGTTTCCTCATCCCGCGGCGGGTGAAGTACGTGCGGGAGGCCATCTCGCTCATCGCTCTCGTCTGGGCGTTCGTCTCGACGCTCCAGCTGTTCGGGTCGTGGCCGCTCGCGTACACCAAGGACTGGATGGTGCTGGGTAACTTCACGGTCCAGTTCGACCTACTCCTGAACCACTTCAGCAGCTTCGTCATCATCTTCGTCGGACTCTTCGGGCTTCTCATCGGGCTCTACTCGATGTCGTGGCTCTCGAAGGAGCACGACGGGCGGAGGTACTACGCGTTTCTGCTCTGGACGGTTGCGGCGAGCTGCGGAGCGGTTCTCTCGAACAGCCTCCTCGTGATGCTCATCTTCTGGGAGGCGCTGACCGCGATCCTCGTCTTCTTCATCGTCCTGGGAAGAAAGAAGGACGAGGCCGCCGACGGAGCGGCGAAGAGCTTCATCATGCTCGGGCTCTCCGACGCGGCGCTCTTCATCGCGATCGCGATGATCTGGATGAAGTCCGGGACGCTCTCGATGAGCGAGCTCTCGATCTTCGCGGGCGACGGCGCGACCATCACGATGTATCTCCTGATGATGGTCGGCGCGATCACGAAGGCCGGCGCGATGCCGTTCCACACGTGGATCCCGGCGGCCGCGAAGGGCGCTCCGACCCCGGTCATGGCGCTCCTTCCCGCGTCGATCGACAAGCTCCTCGGTATCTACCTCCTCGCGAGGATCAGCCTCGACATCTTCAGCATCGGTCCCGGCCTGCAGCTGACGCTCATGACCATCGGCGCCGTGACCATCCTCGGCGCGGTCCTGATGGCGCTCATCCAGCACGACCTCAAGGTCCTCCTCTCGTACCACGCGGTCAGTCAGGTGGGGTACATGGTGCTGGGCATCGGCACGGGGATACCGGTCGGGATCGCGGGCGGCATCTTCCACATGCTCAACCACGCGATCTACAAGGCGTGTCTCTTCCTGTCCGCGGGGTCCATCGAGAAGCAGACGGGCACGACCGAGATCTCGAAACTGGGCGGGCTCGCCCGGGCGATGCCGATCACGTTCGCGGCGTGCGCGATCGCGGCGTTCGCGATTTCGGGCATCCCCCCGTTCAACGGGTTCGTCTCAAAGTGGATGGTCTACTCGGGCCTCGTCGAGCTCGGCGCGCGCGGCTTCAAGCCCTACTGGATCTTCCTCATCGCGGCTCTCTTCGGCAGCGCGCTCACACTGGCCTCGTTCGTGAAGGTTCTCTACTCCGGCTTCCTCGGCCAGCGGCCGACGGCCCTGGCGAAGGTCAGGGAGTCGAACTGGGCGATGACGGTTCCGATGATCGTTCTCGCCGCGCTCTGCGTGGTCTTCGGCGTCTGGGCGAAGTTCCCGCTCGACAAGTTCATCAATCCGATCGTGCACGGCGCCGTCGCGACGGGCGCCGGCGGCTCGCTCGATATCGAAGTCGGGTTCTGGGATCCGACCGTTGCGACCGGTCTCATCGTCATCGGGATCATCATAGGGTTCGGCGTCTTCGCCTTCGGCAAGCTCGCGAAGCGCCGCGCCGGCCGGATCTTCATCGGCGGGACGGTCCCGTCGGCCAACATGGACCCGATGCACGTGACCGGCACCGGCTTCTACAACACGATCAAGAACGAGACCAGACTGCGCGGCCTCTTTGCCAACGCCGAGCAGCGTGTCTTCGACGTCTACGAGGTCGGCGGCAGAGTGGGCAACGTCTTCGTCCAGGGTCTGAGGTCGCTGCACGACGGCGTCCTCTCGACGTATCTCGCGTGGTCGGTCATCGGCCTCGGCGCGATCGTCTTCGTGCTCCTGACGGCGCTCCTGAGGGAGCTCGCAAGCAGGCAGTAAGCGGCGCGTCGCGACAGACGGGTCGACGGTTGGATGAAACGGCAGAACTAATCGGGGATTCTCTTTACGGGTTCAGCAAGAGTTCAGCGCGGGACTGGCGGGAGACGAGTACATGGAAAACATCGCCCCACAGTTGTACACGCTCCTCGTCTTCATGGTGGTGGGCTCGATCATCGCCATCGAGACGAAGAACCTCCTGTCCGCCGTGATCTCGGTGAGCGCGGTCGGGTTCGCGTTGTCTATCGCGTTCCTGTTCCTCGGTGCGCCGGACATTGCGATCACGCAGTTGGTGGTCGAGGTCCTCGTGCTCATCATCCTGATCCGGGGGACGATCCTTCTCGACAACACGGCGATCGAGAAGGGACGGGACACACTGGCGATGGTCGCATCGCTCATCTTCTTCGGGATGATCCTGGGATTCGGGGCGCTGATCTTCGGGAGCACGGGCTTCCCGGCGTTCGGCGAGCCCCTGATGAGGGTGTCGAAGGTGTACGTGCAGACCGGATTGCCGGCGACCTACGCCGCGAACATCGTGGCCTCGATCATCCTCGACTTCCGGGCATACGACACGCTCGGTGAGGCCACCGTCCTCTTCGCCTCGATCCTCGGAGCGCTCGCGATTCTGAGGAGGACGGGCAAGGCAGGGGAGGAGGTGGTGTCCGCATGAAGGGCATGAGCTTGATCGTCAAGACGATCAGTGACTTCGTCGTCGGCTTCATCATCATCTTCGGGGCGTACATCGTCCTCTACGGCCATCTCACGCCGGGCGGCGGGTTCGCCGGAGGCGTGATCATCGCGTCGGCCTTCATCCTCCTCATGCTGGCGCACGGGAAGGATGTCGCGTTCTCCAAACTCGGAGAGCGCGCGGCGCACATACTCGACTCTGCGGGCGCCCTGGCCTTCCTTCTGATTGGATGGGTCGGGGTCGTGGGCGGCTACTTCTTCATGAACGTCTTCGGACGGGGAGAGCAGTTCAGGCTCCTGAGCTCGGGCATGATCCTGCCGGGGAACATCGCGATCGCCTTCAAGGTCGCGAGCTCGCTCTTTCTCGTGTTCAGCGCGCTGGCGGTCTTCCGCAGGCGCTCTTTCAGGTCCATGATCGAGGGTGAACTCAGATGACGGTCTATTTTCTGTGCGTGGTACTTCTGACGATGGGGCTCTACTGCCTCGTTGCGAAGAAGAACATCGTGAAGAAGGTGATCGGCCTGGTCATCATGGACTACGCCGTGAACCTGTACCTGATCATCATCGGGTACAAGAAGGGTGGTGTGGCGCCGGTCGTTGAGCGAGGGATGAACTCGGCGATGCTCGAGAGGTTCGTCGACCCGCTCCCCCAGGCTCTCGTCCTGACGTCGATCGTCATCGGACTGGGCGTCCTGGCGCTCATGGTGGCGATGTGCATCAGGATCTACGAGAGGCACGGAACCTTCGACATGTCACAGATCAGCAAGCTGAGGGGATAGCCGATGAACCCTGTCCCACTGTTCGTAGCGATTCCGCTCGGTGCCGCGTTCCTGATCCCTATGTTGGGCATCTGGTGGAAGAAGAGCGGGGAGGCCCTGGCCGCGCTTTCTACCGCGACCCTGGCGGTGATGGCGATCCTCTCGATCGGGAGCACGGCCGTGGCGTACCACATGGGCGGATGGGCGCCCCCCGTGGGCATCGCACTGGTGAGCGACGGGCTGACCGTCCTGCTCCTCATCGCGGTGAACGTCATCGCGTTCCTGTGCATCATCTTCTCGCTCAAGTACATGACGGCCTACTCGGGCCTTCCGAAGTACTACTCGCTCTTCATGTTGATGGTCGCCGGGATGAATGGCGTGGTGGTGTCGGGCGACCTCTTCAACCTGTACGTCTTCCTGGAGGTCGCGTCGATCGCGTCATACGCGCTCGTGGCGTTCGGGACGGAGGCGGACGAGCTCGAGGCTGGGTTCAAGTACCTCGTGCTCGGGTCGGTGGCGTCGGTCATGATTCTCTTCGCCATCGGCACCGTCTACGCCGTCACGGGCACGCTCAACATGGCGGACGCGGCCCGCGAGATCTCGACGAGATTCTCGGGGGCGGGCGCGATGAACCCGGCCCTTCTCCTGGCGGCGGCGATGTTCCTCATGGGCTTCAGCCTGAAGGCTGCGCTCGTGCCGTTCCACGCGTGGTTGCCGGACGCGCACCCTTCGGCGCCCGCGCCGATCTCGGCGATGCTCTCCGGCGTCGTCATCAAGAGTCTCGGCATCTACGCGATCTGCCGCGTGTTCTTCCACGTCTTCGGGTTCGACCCGAACGTGATGGGCTCGGTGATCCTCGCGAACAGCATGATCTGGCTCGCGGTCTTGTCGATCGTCGTGGGCGGCCTCCTCGCGATCGGGCAGTGGGATTACAAGCGACTCCTGGCGTACAGCTCGATCGGGCAGGTGGGCTACGTGATGCTCGGTCTGGGCGTCGGCGCTCGGGTCCTCGCCACGGGCGGGCCGAGGTCACTCGCGGCGCTCGCAATCCTGGGCGGGCTCTTCCATCTTGTGAACCACGCGTTCTTCAAGTCGCTCCTCTTCCTCTCGTCGGGCGCCATCCAGCACGCGACCGGGACGAGGGACATGAAGCAGATGGGCGGGCTTCGTGAGAAGATGCCGATCACCTCGGCCGTGACGAACCTGGCCGCCCTCTCGATCTCGGGTGTGCCTCCGTTCAGCGGGTTCTGGAGCAAACTCATCATCCTGATCGCCGTGGTGAAGGCAGAGCACTACGTGATCGCGGGCATCGCCATCGTGATGGCGTTCGTGACGCTCGCGTACTACGTGAAGGTACAGCGGGAGATCATCTTCGGATCGGTGCGGGGCGCCGTCGAGAGGGCGAAGGAAGTCCCGGCCGCGATGTACGTTCCGCTCATCATCCTTGCGATCGTCTGCGTCGGGTTCGGGCTCCTCTATCCCGTCTTCGGATACCGGATTCTCGAACCGGCCAGGGACGCTCTCATGAACAGCGCGGAGTACGTGAAGCTCGTTCTCGGCTAGGGGGTAAGGAGCACCGATGGAAAAGTTCAAACGTAAGCTCCTCGACAGCATCACCATCTTCGTCCTGTGGCTGCTTCTGACGTGGTCGCTCGACTGGCAGGGGCTCCTGGTGGGGGGCATCCTCGCGGTCCTCTTCTCACTTGGGCTGGCGGGGCTTCTGCCGAGGAACGCCGAGCGGTTCCTGAGTCCGGTGCGGTGGTTCTGGGTGCTCGTACACGCGGCCATTCTCGGGTTCTGGATCATCGTCGCGAACTTCGACGTGCTCTTCCGGGTGCTCCACCCGAACCTCCCGATCAACCCGGGGATCGTGAAGGTCAGGACGACCCTCAAGAGCGACGAGGCGAAGACGTTCCTGGCCAACTCGATCACTCTGACGCCGGGTACGCTGACGGTCGACATCATCGATGATTGGCTCTACGTGCACTGGATCAACGTTCACGAGCGCCTCGAAGACACTGAGGCAATGACGCGTGAGATTGTGGGTCGCTTCGAACCGACCTTGAGGAGGGTGTTCGACTAATGATGACGGTCCTGATGCTACTCATCATCGGCTGCTTCATGTGTCTCTTCAGGGTGGCCATGGGGCCGACGCCCGCGGACAGGTCCGTCGCCATCGACACGATTGGTGTCATGGTGGTGGGGATCTGTGCGGTCTTCGGGATTGTCACGGGACAGGATTTCTACCTGAACGTGGCGATCGCGTGGGCGCTTCTGGCCTTCATCGGCACCCTGGCGCTTTCGAAGTTCCTGCAGGGGAGGGGGTTCGATGAATAGCGCAACGGTAGCATATGTCCTGATCGGCATCGGAGTGCTGTTCGATCTCGTCGGCGCCCTCGGACTCCTGCGGCTTCCGGACGTGTACAACAGGCTTCAGGCGGCGACGAAGTGTGTGACGCTGGGAACCTGCCTCATTCTGATCGGGGTCCTGGTCTACAGCGGGTGGAACGCGATGGGCATCAAGGCGCTTCTGTGTGCGGTCTTCGTCCTCTGGACGTCTCCGACCGCCAGCCATGCCCTCGCGAAGGGCGCGCACATCTCCGGCGTGCCGCTCTGGGAGAAGAGCGTCGTCGACAGGTACCGCGAAGACACGGACCACTAGGGCCCGCGAGCGGTTCGCGCGTTACGAACGCGGCGTTCCGTTCTAGAACGGTTCTTGCTTTGGAGAACGGATACCACACAGGGGACCCGACACCGAGGAGACTGGAACGCCCATGAGAAAACCCAAGCTGCGCGAGCTCAAGGAGGCGATCACGGCCGTCGTGAAGGGGCCGTACACATCGAGCTTCCCGTTCACGCCGCTGGAACCCGCGGAAGCGTTCCGCGGTCAGCCGGAGTTCAGCGAGGACGATTGTATCGGTTGTGGTGCGTGTGCGGAGGTGTGCCCCGCGAGGACGATCGACGTCATCGATGAGGGCGACAAGCGGACCCTCGTTCACAACTTCGACAACTGCATCTACTGCGGGCAGTGCGAGGCGAACTGCACGACGAAGACGGGAATCGTGCTGGGGCACAACTTTGACCTGACGGTCTTCGACCGTTCGCAGGCGAACACGAAGATCGAGCACACGCTCGTGCGGTGCGAGCACTGCGGAGACGTCGTGTCGACGCTCGGCCACCTCAAGTGGATCGCGCGCAAGGTCGGTTCGCTCGCGGTCGCGAACCCAACGCTTCTCGTGTCGCTCCACAAGGGACTCGGCCTCACGACCGATCCCTCGACGCGACCCGAGGAGAAGCCGATCACGAGAGGGGACAGCTACCTCGTCATGTGCCCGGCGTGCCGGCGCGAGACCTATCTGACGGAAGACTGGCAAGGCTAGCGCACCACGCGCGAAGCGAAATTCCCGCACGACGAAGCGGGCCCCGGTTGGGGCCCGCTTCTTGTTGTGACCGACCCGGCGGAACGCGGGATCGCTACGGCTTCTTGATGATCATCACTGGGTGGGAGTTGCCCTCCAGGTACCCCAACGGACGCTCTGCGCAGTTGACCCTGTATGGGAGCGTGTAGGAGTACTTGTCTCCGTCGATATCGTCTCTGACGGTTAGAGTCTTCGGGCCCGAGAATGCTTCGGTGATGTCCTTCCCAAAGACCTTGGTCGCGTCGATCAGATCGGGATGATTGAACTGGAGACTCACAGCAAGGTCGCCAAAGTCCCAGAGAACCTCATCGCCCACGTGTGCTGTGAATTCGCGGACCGTCTCGTCGCTGGCGAATACGACAGGGATCGTTGCCTTGGCCTTCTTCACGATCACACCCCCCTCTCAGTGGCCCTGCTCCACTCCGTCAGGGCCCGTGTCTTTCGCTCTCCACGATATCTTCATACCGCGGGTCAGTACAGAACCCGCGGAGCGCGGGTGTTCTCTCGCACTGCTCCCGGGAGTATCCCCGGGC
>JALGVN010000218.1 GCA_025774645.1 bacterium | reverse complement strand
TGCTTCTCGCGAACGACTCCGCTCCGGCGCACGTCGCTGCCGGCGTCGGGACGCCCGTGGTCGCCGTGTTCGGCCCGACGGTGCCGGCGCAGGGCTACGTTCCGTACACGGACTGCGCGAGGGTTCTCGGGGCCGATCTGGAGTGCAGGCCGTGCGGGCGGCACGGCAGCGCCGAGTGCCCGCTGGGGACGCTCGAATGCATGGAGCGGATTGCGGTCGGGGACGTTGTCGCCGCGGCGCGCGAGATTCTCGTCGGCGCGGTCTGAGGAGCGTGGCCTGGGGAGCTTGCCTTGAAGGGGCGCCCCGGGAGGAGAGGGACTCGTGCGCCGGATACTCATCATCACCGATTCAGGAAGATGGACCGCGGAAGCGGAGTACGTTCTTGCGGTCGCCGAGGCCGAGGTCGCCGTGGGGACTGATGTGGTCCTGGCCGTCCCGCACGGGAGCTTCTGTGCGGCCGGCCTTCCGGGGCGACCGTGGAGGGCCCGCGAGGCGGACCCGGAGCGTCTCAGAATCTTCGAGCTCCCCGGAAGGACACCACGGCGTTCGCTCTCGGACCTCTTCGCGAACGTCCGATGCCTGTCGGCACTCCTAAGAGGGGAGCGGTTCGACGCCGTGCACTCGTCCGGCTCGTCCGCGCACATGGTGGCGGTCCTTGCGGTTGGCCGGCGCGCCCCCATCCTCCACCTCCGCGGGACAGCGCGGAAGCCCCGTGGGCATGCAGCGAATCGTTTTCTATACAGGAGGATGACGACCGCGGTCATCGTGCCGTCGGCGCGGATCCGGGCATGGGTGATCGAGACATTGCGGGTTCCGCCCGACCGTGTGCACCGAATCCTCCTGCCGGTCGCCGACGATCACTTCACAGAGCATTTGGCGGACGGCTCGCTCAGGGCCGAGTTCGGGATCGAGCCCGGAGCGCCGGTGATCGTGAACGTCGCACGGCTCGCCCCGGTCAAGGGACACGTTGTGCTCGTGAGAGCGATGGCCGGCGTCGCGCGGCAGATCCCCGACGCGCGGCTTCTGCTCGTAGGCGAGCCTTGGTGCGGCGAGCCGGAGGGGCTTCGTGCGCTCGCGAGGGAGCTCGACATCGAGGATGCCGTCGTCTTCGCCGGCCGGCGTGAGGATGTCGCTCGCATCCTCGTGGAAGCGGCCGTCTGTGTCTGTTCGTCCATCGGCAGCGAGGAGAACTCACGCGCGGTGAGTGAGTACATGGCCGCGGGCCGGCCGGTCGTCGCGACGCGCGTGGGGGTGATCCCGGAGCTCGTCGAGGATGGGGCGAGCGGCCTCCTTGTCGAACCGGGCGATTCGGAAGGTCTCGCGCGGGCCGTCGTCGCGGTTCTCGAGGACCGCGGGCTCGCTGAGCGGATGGGCCGCGAGGGCAAACGCCTCGCCCGGGAGCGCGTGTCCGTGGAGTCGTTCGCGGAACGCCTCGGCCAGGCGCTCGGCGAGATTCGCGGCGGGGCGACGTCGGCCGCCGCATCGGCGCGTGCATCGGAGGGCGCATGAAGGAGAGGCCGTTCCATCCCGAAAGTGTCCGTTCGATCATCGTGGTGCGTCTCTACTTCCTCGGCGACGTCGTGGTGTCGCTCCCGGTCCTCGAGGCGCTCAAGAGGGGGTTCCCGGAGGCGACCGTCTCGGTTCTCGTCAAGAAGCGGGCACGCGACGTCCTCGACGGGAACCCGCACGTCGACGAGATCATCGTCTACGACGCGGTCGAGAACTACCACAGTCCGGTGTGGCTCTGCCGACTCGCCCGCGACCTGAGGCGCCGGCGCTTCGATCTCGCCGTAGATCTCACCGGAGATCACCGTTCGTCGCTCCTCCTCCTCATCGCGGACCCTGGGTTCTGCGTGGGGTTCACTCACGCGGGCTTCGGGCTCGGCCGTATTCTCGACAGGAGCATCCCGTACCGCGCGCCCGGCCACGTCGCCGACCACTTCCTCTCCGCCGTCGAGACGGTCGGGGCCTCGCTGCCGGGACCGGCCGTCCCGCGCATCTACCTGTCGGAGGAAGAGGCCAAAGCCTCTCGCTTGCTGCTCGCCGAGAGTGGTGTGGAGGCGCCGAACGGATACGTGGTGATCGCTCCGGGAGCGGGGGAGTCCCTCCGCTGCTGGCCGCCGGAACGCTTCGGAATGGTCGCGGCGCTCGCGCATGAGCGGTTCGGCCTCGCGAGCGTGGTCGCGGGATCGCCGAAGGACCGGGAGCTCTCCGATCAGGTCGCCGCGGCGTCAGACGGGGCGGCGGTCTCGCTTGGTGGTCGGACGAGCGTCCGGCAGTTGGCTGCTCTTGCTGCCGGCGCGACGGTGGTCGTTGGCAACGACAGCGGGCCTCTCCACGTGTCGGCGGCGGTCGGAACGCCGATCGTCGGGGTGCTCGGGCCGACGACCCCCGAGGTCTGGGGAGCGCGAGGGGCGCCGAGTCGATTCCTGAGCGCGTGCTATCCCTGCAGTCCGTGTGGGCAGACGGACTGCGAACGCCCGGACGCACCGTGCATCGAGGCGGTCTCCGTGGAGGACGTCATGTCGGCTCTCGAGGAGTTCGTCGGGGAGGTGCGGGCTTGAGCGGACGGGTACCCGATGTCATCTGTGTCTCCGCGAACCACTGGTCAGGCCTGCCGACCAGCAAGCAGCACCTCATGCAGATCGTCTCCCGCTCGGCCCGGGTGCTCTACGTCGATCCCCCTCTCGATGTGTTTTCGGTCCTCGGGCAGCGGGGGCGCTGGCCGAAGCTCCGGGGTCTCCGGCCTGTCGACGAGCAGATGTGGGTGCTCTCGCCGGTAGTTCCGGCACATCCATCGACCCCCGCGGCGAAACTGGACTTCCATCGTGGTCAAGCGGAACGCGTGAGGAAAGCGTCTGTGTCGCTGGGGCTCGAGTCTCCCGTCCTCTGGACCTTCGCGCCCGAGCACGTCGCGTACGCCGGCGCGCTCGACGAGGCGCTGATCGTCTACCACGCAGCCGATGACCCCGCCGCAACGAGCGGCGCCGACCGGGAGGCCACCTCCTCGATCGAGCGGGACCTGATGGAGGCAGCCGATTTGGTCTTCGTGGTCTCGCAGGCGCTCTTTGAGGGGAGGGCGGGTTCCGGCAAGGCGCATCGGTTGCCGAACGCAGCAGACCGGAGCCACTTCGCGGCTGTCCTCGCGGGCGATCCCGGAGTTTCCCCGGAGGAATTTGCCGCGGCGGTGTCCTCGGGGCGTGGGGCGCTAGCCGCGCTGGAGGAGCTCGAGGGTCCTGTGATCATGTTCGCGGGAGCGGCCTACGGGTGGTTCGACGAGATGACCTTCCTCGGCATCGCGCGCGCGAGGCCCGACTGGAACCTCGTCGTCGTCGGTCCGCCGGGCCGCGCGCTCCGGGCTGCTCGTCTGCCGGGGAATGTGACTCTGACCGGCAGGAGGACGTATGCGGAGTTTCCGCGCTTCGTGGTGCGCTGTGACGTCGCAGTCCATCCGCTTCGGGAAGGTGCGTTCGCGACGAACTGCGACCCCATCGTACTCTACGAGTATCTACTGTGCGGCAAGCCCGTCGTCGCGACACCGTTTCCCGCAGCGCTCGAGAGGGGGGAGCTTCTTCGTACCGCTGACACCGTCGACGGCTTCGTGGCGGAGATCGAGGAAAGCCTCCTGGAGACGGACGATCTGCCTGTGAGGGCTGAGAGGATTCGCTTCGGTCTTGCGAACACGTGGGAGGACCGCGCTGAACGCGCCCTCGGACTGATCGCCGGGGCGCTCGACAGGCGGCTCGGATCAGGGGGAGCGCGAAGTGAGGGCTGAGACGGGACGAGCGCAGGTCCGGGCGTGTGCCGAGCCGAGCAGGGGGCGCCTCGGAAGGGCCGCGAGCGCCTTCGACGGGGTCCAGACCTTCGGTCTCGCGCTCCTCCTGTTCGGACTCCCGGTCGGGGAGTTCCTGAAGTCGCTAGGCCTCGCGCTCGCGGTGTTCGGCTTCACCGGAAAACTGACCTGCGGGCGGCTGCCGTCGTTCGGGCGGCGGCCCGCGCTCATCGCTCTCGGCGTCTACTTCGCCGCCGCGGTCCTCTCCGTGGCGGTCGCGCGGCCCGGGTTCCGCAGGCCCGAGGAGATCTTCGCCCTCGCGATGGTGCTGGTCGTCTTCCCGATCGCCGTCGACGCGTGCCGACGGAGGACCCGGGCCGTGCTCCTCGTCTGGGC
>JALGVN010000038.1 GCA_025774645.1 bacterium | reverse complement strand
CGTTTCAGGAGATTGGTGGCGCATTCGGGCCCGGGGCGCCAACCTGTCCCCTGCCGACATCTGGGGGCGGTTCCAGGATGAGCGAAGGCCCGCCTGGTTTCAGGCGGGCCCTCGAGCACTTGCTGCAGCTGGGTCGTCCTAGTAGGTCGGCTGTTCTTCGGCCCTCGCCTTGACGACAACGCCGGCCGCCTTCGGTCCTTTGCCTTCGTTGACGATCTCGAACTCCACCTCGTCACCCTCGGCGAGCGTCCTGAACCCTTCCATCTGGATGGCCGAGTAGTGGACGAAGATGTCCTCACCGCCGTCGATCTCGATGAAGCCGTAGCCCTTCGACACGTTGAACCACTTGATCTTACCGAGTGGCACTCTGAGACTCTCCCCTCACGCGCGGGAACGCGAACGAAAAGCGACGATGACGGCCGCAACGTCATCGCCGAGAACTCACGGCACTTCCGAACCGGCTATGCACGTTCGAACTCGTGGAGTATACCCTCTTCTCGGGCCGCAGTCAAGATGAGAGGCCGTGGACCGCCCTTGACACCGAGTGCGGCTCTGGTATGGTTCGGAGGCGGAGGTTCGCTGGGTTCCGCCGGCCGCTCTGACGCCACCGAGGGACGCACCCTGATGCCCGACATTGCCGAGCTCATCTCATCGACCGCGAACGTGGGTCCGGACACCGCGCACCGCATCGTCCAGACGATCATCACGATCCTCGTCATCTGGGCGGTCCGCCGGGTTGTTCTCTTCGTCGTCTTCCGGCGCGTCGAGGACGTCCGCCACCGCTACGGCTGGCGGAAGGTCTCGGGATACCTCGGCGCGACGATCGTCGCGGTGACTCTCGCACTCATCTGGTTCCGGGGGATCGGTTCCCTCGCGACGTTTGCGGGGCTCTTCGCGGCCGGCATCGCCATCGCCCTTCGCGACATCTTCGTCAATCTCGCGGGCTGGCTCTACATCGTGGCCCGCCGCCCGCTCGTGGTCGGAGACCGCATCCAGGTCGGCAGTTTCTGCGGCGACGTGATCGACATCCGGCTCTTCGCGTTCACGATCCTCGAGATCCGGAACTGGGTCGACGCCGACCAGAGCACCGGCCGCGTGGTTCACATTCCCAACGGGCAGCTCCTCCAGAACCCCCTCGCGAACTACAACCAGGGCTTCAGCCACATCTGGAACGAGATTCCCATCCTCCTGACGTTCGAGAGCAACTGGAAGAAGGGCAAGGAGCTCCTCGAGCAGATCGCGCGCGAGCACGCGGAGAACCTCGGCCACGATGCGGAGGCGAAGCTCCGCGAGGCCAGCAAGCGGTTCATGATCTACTACACGAAGCTCACGCCGGCGGTCTACACGAAGGTGAGCCAGAGCGGTGTTCTCCTCACGATCCGCTATCTCACGAAGCCGCAGCGGCGAAGAGTCACCGAGGCGGCGATGTGGGAGGACATTCTGACCCGCATCGCCGAGGCGCCCGACATCGAATTCGCGTACCCGACGACTCGGTTCTTCGACCACGTCCGAGAGACGATGTCGCCCGGTCTTTCCGGGGCGCCCGCCGCCGACGGGACGGAGACCGAGGGCTAGTTCGGACCCCACCGCACGACCTTCACCACTCACCCGAGACGACTCGTCCCGATCCCGCGGAAGAATCCCCCTGCCACAGACGTCCGTTGAAGTGACGGGACGCGCGGTGTCTCCTCGCGTGACTCGCGAGCGAACGCGCGCCCCGAGGTATCCAGAGCGGGTCTGTGAAGAGGAGGGTCCGGAGATGAGACGACACGATCGACTCACCAGACTTCTTCCGGTCGCCGTCCTTCTGGCCGGGGCGCTGATCCCGGTCCTCGTGCGGAGCGGGGGAGAAGCGCCGTCGCCGGAGGTCGAGGAGCGAAGGCTGCGCGGGAAGACGGCGCAGGAGTGGAGCGCGCTCGCCGAGCTGGCGAGCGCCGACGGAGCGCACGACCGCGCTCTCGTCTACATCAAGACGGCAGAGAAGCTAGAGCCCGGTACGCAGTACGCCGATCGGCTCACCGAGGTCCGCCGGGCGCGCTGGAGGACGAAGGCGATCGCAGGCGAGAGAGCGAGACTTCGTGGCGGCGACATCGACGCCATCGAGTTCGGCGTCGGCGGGGACGTCGAGTCCGCTTGGCGGTTGGCCGTCGTGCTTCCGGGTGAGAGCCTGTGGAGCCTGGCGCGGAGCGCGGTCGCGGCCGACCGCGGGACCATGCCCGGCGAGCTCCCTGGCGAGGACGCGGACGTCAACCGCGCGTGGGACGCTCTCACCGATCTGAACGGCGTGCGGGAACTCGAGGTCGGGGAGATGGTCCGTGTGCCGCTGGCCGGTGCGGAGGTCGCCGCGATCGAGGCGGCGAACCGCGAGGATCTCGCCAGGATCGCCGAGGCCTCGCGCGCGATCGCCGCGGGCGATCTCGAGGTCGCTCGCGAGCTCAGGGCCGAGGTGGCGGGGACCTATGCTCTCGGCACCGACATCTGCGCCGGCCTCGACGCCGCTCTCGCGGCCGCGTCCGACGCGGAGCGGGCGGGGGAACTCGAGGACGGCGCGCGGGCCGCTGCGGCCGCCTTCCGGTTCTCTCGCGCCGACAGCCTGGCCCTGGCGGCGGTCGAGACGGGCGCCGACCCGGCTCTCCTCGGCGAGCTCGATCTCCTTCGGGACGCGAGAGAGGAGACGTTGGTCGTCGAGGCCTACGATCTCGTCGTCGCGGCCGAGGAGCTGCCGAGATCGTCGCGCTACGCCGAGTTCCGGGAGAGCCTCGAGCGCTCCCGCTCACTCCTCGAGGAGGCCGAGGGTCTCTCCGATGGGGTCCAGTACGGACAGGCGTCGATGCTCGTCGCCGGGATGCTCGAGGACGCGGCGAAGGTGCGCGTGTCGAGCGACGGCACCGTCGTCGCCTCGAAACCGGCGGGCGTCGACTACACGGCGGCCGCGAGGGCGGCGGTGGAGTGGCTTCTTGGCAGGACGCTTGCGACGAGCGGGAAGGAGTTCCCGTACCACGCCGAGAAGACCTCCGACGAGCTCGCGTGGGCGCGGTACCTCGCGGACGCCTCGGAGATGGCGCGACGCGACGGCGCCGATTTCGCGTCCCTGCTGACGTCGTCCGAGAGCGAACTCGAGCTCACGCTCCCGAATCCCGACGGCTACTTCACAGATTGAGGGGCAGCGCGTCGTCTCCTTCTTGAACGGGGAGCCACCCTCCCGCTGCGGTTGGCGTGGAGGCCGTTCGAACGCCAACCGGCCCACGCGCGGAAGCGCGCGGCCGGCCGGTAGCCCGGTGACCGCGCGCCTCGTCTCTTCCTTTCAGAGTGCGGGAGCTATCTCCCCGACATGCTCTTCAGGTATTTCAGGTAGTCGCTCTCGGTCGTGAGGATGACCGAGGTGTCCCCGCTGAGCGTCGCCTTGTAGCTCTCGAGCGTTCTCAGGAACGAGTAGAACTCGGGGTCCCTGCCGTAGGCGCCCGCGTAGATGCCGGTCGCCTCGGCGTCGGCGTCGCCGCGAACCTCCTCGGCGATCCGGTAGGCCTCGGACGTGATGCGATCGAGCTCCTTCTCCTTCTGGCCCCGGATCTCCGCGCTCTGACCCTGCCCCTCGGAACGGTATCGCTCCGCGATCCGGCGCCGCTCAGAGATCATCCGCTCGTAGACCTTGAGCCTGACCTCCTCGACGTAGTTGACGCGCTTGATCCGGACGTCGACGAGCTCGATGCCGTACCGCGGCATCTGCTCGGCGGCCCTCTCGAGGATCAGTCGCTCGATCTCCGATCTCCCGACCTCGATCGTCTCGCCCTCGCGGGTCTGGACATCGAGTTCGGTCGCCGCCATCTCGCGGTTCGACGTTCTCACGACCTCGAGCAGGTCGTGGCTCGTTATGAGATCTCGCGTCACGGCGTCGATGACGTCGTCGAGACGCGCCTGCGCCCCGAGCTCGTTCGAGACCGACTGCATGAACCTGAGGGGGTCGATGATCTTCCAGCGCGCGAAGGTGTCGACCCAGATGTACTTCTTGTCCTTCGTTGGGATCTGGGACGGGTTCCCGTCCCACTCGAGAATCCGCTTCTCGAACATGTTGGCCTTCTGGATGAAGGGGATCTTCATCTTGAGGCCGGGGGCCGTGATCGGATCCCCGATCGGGCGGCCGAACTGCGTGACGACGACCTGCTGCGTCATGTCGACGACGTAGATCGAGCTTGCGAAGAGGATGAGTCCGATGATGGCGACGACGACTATGGTCGCGATAGTCCCGACTCTCATTGTCCACCTCCCTTCTGCTGCAGCTGAAGGAGGGGGATGAGGTTCTCGAGTTCGGGGTCGATGATGTATTTGTTCTTGATGCCGGGCAGGACCTCGATCAGGGTCTCGAGGTAGAGCCGGCGCTTCGTGACGTCCTTCGCCCGCGAGTACTCGCGCCAAACGGCGACGAACCGCTCAGCGTCGCCCTGCGCACGATTGACCCGCGCGAGCGCGTAGCCCTCGGCGTCGCGGATCATCCGCTGGGCCTCGCCCTCGGCGGCCGGGATCGCCTTGTTGTACTCGGCCCAAGCTTCGTTGATGAGCCGTTCCTTCTCCTGTTTCGACTCGTTCACCTCGTTGAACGAGGGCTTCACGGGATCGGGCGGGTTCACGTCCTTGAGGTTCACGGTCACGATCTGGATGCCCGTCTCGTACCTGTCAAGGATGTCCTGCATGATCTGCTGGGTCTCGTCGGCGACCTCGCGCCGCCCGACCGTGAGAACCTCGGTGACGCTCCGGTCGCCCACGATGCGCCTGGTCGCCGCCTCCGATATGTCGCGGAGGGTCTCCGGCACATCCCGGACCTTGAAGAGGTACTGCACCGGGTCGTTGATCCGGTACTGAACGATCCACTCGACCACGGCCGCGTTCTGGTCCCCTGTCAGCATGAGCGACTCGCCGGAGAAGTCCCCGCGCCGGTAGACCGTCCGGATTCCCGGGCGCTCCGTCGCGAAGCCGAATTCCTCCTTGAAGACGTGCCTCACGCGAACCTTGTGGACCTTCTCGAGCGCGAAGGGGAGCTTCAGATGGAGGCCGGGCTGGACCGTCCGCGTGTACGCTCCCAGCCTCTTCACGACGCCGACCTCGTCTGTCGCGACGGAGTAGAACGTCGTGGACAGGAGGATGATCGCGACGATCGCGACGCCGACCCATCGCGCCAGGTTGCCCTGGAGCGCCGGCATCTCGAGGATCTTCCTCGGGTTCACGAGCATCTCGGGATCGAATTCCATGCGGGCTCCTTTCCGATCGACACGGGCGTCGGGTGGCACGCGCGCGCACCGCGGCGGCGCGGTCGATCCGGAGGGTGGTCTGTCGTTCTTCGCGTGCGGCCATGATATCCGCGGGGGAGGGGAGTTGCAACGGGCAACCGCCCGGCCGGGCAGACGCGGCGACCGCGGGTGCGGGAATCGTCCTCGGGGCGGGAGGCCGATTGGCAGTGAGCGCGTTCATCCGGACCACGGTCCTCTGCTTGACGAGACGCACGTCATATGCTACAATCCAACCGATGAGGGGATCGTGAGATGTCGCGGGACTGGCTGCCCAACAGCTCGCAGCAGCCTGAGCCCGCGACGTATACCCGTTTGGCCTTCGGAGGCCGGGGGGACTGCACGATGAAGTATGCGTCCGTCGTTGTCCTCGCGATCCTGGCGCTCTCGGTTGTAGCCCAGGGCGCGGACAGGGTCGTCCACTACGAACACTTCACCGCCGTTTGGTGAGGCACGTGTCCAGCGGCCGCGATCACCCTGGACGCGTGGCAGTTGCCACACACGGAAGCAGGCGAGATCTGCCTCATTCAGAATGACTACGACGATTCGTTCAACTCCGCGAGGGTCTCGTTCCTCGGCGTGTCGGGGTGGCCGACCGTCTGCGGGGACGGCCTCTCCGACTGCTACCCTCTCTCTTGGCTCGAGGCCGACTTCCAGGCACACGCCGCCATCCCGTCTCCGCTGACCATCGCCATCACGGAGAACGGAGAGGGCGACTTCACGGTTCACATCGAGGCGGAGGAGGACGTCACCGACGCCGACTTCTTCATGGTCGCGACGCTCGACGAGTACGTGCCTTCGGCATCGGGGATGTCGCACCTCCCGCACCACGTGAAGGTCTACATCACCTCGCCGAGCACAGGAGAGGAGTTCAACCTGCTGATGGGCCAGAGCGTCGACATCAACCACACGTTCACCGTCGAGCCCGAATGGGACTACACCAAGATGGGCGTCGCGGCGTGGGTCAGCAGACCCGGTGGCACGAACACGAGCCCGTGTCCCTACGGCGACATCGGCAACAAGAACGAGGTGTTCCAGTCACAGTGGGTGGCGGCGGGCAACACGTCCGTGCCCGACGGTGTCGAGGCGAAGTTCGCGCTCTCAGCTCCCTCGCCGAACCCGTTCTCCGGGAAGTCCCTGATCGCCTACAGCCTGCCCGAGGACGGCCGCGTCACGATCCAGCTCTACGACGTCGCGGGGCGGCACGTGGCCGTGCTCGCGGACGAGGTGCTCCCGGCCGGCTCGCACGCGGTCACATGGAACGGCCTCGACGACGGTGGCCACGAGTGCGCCGGGGGAATCTACTTCGTGCGCATGATGTTCGAGGACGGCCAGATAGCTAGCGAGAAGGTCGTGAAACTGAAGTAGGAGCGGGCCGGGAGGGTCTCCGCGGGAGCTGCTGCGCAGGTTCCCGGGGCTCCGGAACGGCGCCGCAGGATTCGGGAAGGGCGTCCGCACGGGCGCCCTTCCTGCTGCGGTTCCAGTGATCCGGGACTGCGCACCCGGGGAGGTGAGGGAGCGTGAAGAGACTTCTGCTACTGATTGCGTTGCTTGCAGTGCTGCTCGTGGCTACCAGCGCGTCGGCCACCATCTTCCTCTACGAGAACTACGACTCGAGCACCGAGAGCACGACCCACGCTGCTCGCACATCGAACAACGACTCCTCGATGGACGAAGGGGGTTCGGGTGGGTCCGGCGGCGACCTGATGACGCCGGAACAGGACACGCCTCCGCCGCCCGTGCCGGAGCCCGCGACCGGGGCTCTTCTGAGCACCGGGCTGGTGGGATTCGGCGCCGCGTTCCGGAGGAAGCTCTTCCGGTAGGCCGACTGCCAGAGCTGAGATTCACATCGCGACGGGGCGGGAACCCAGGTTCCTGTCCCGCCGCTCTCATTGTCCGCCGGCGGATCGGTCGCCGGAGGGAGCGGCACGCTGTGGGAGGCGGAGGCGCAGTCCCCACGAGTACTTGACCCGGCGGGTTATGTGTGCTATCCTGTATTGTAAGGACTCGCAAAATGAGAGCCCCGGTTCGGGCCGAGGTACACGTATGCATGTGCTCGGGCGGGGCGGGAGTGACTGAGAGGAGGCAGGAATGAGAAGGTGTTATCAGTTCGCGATCGTCGTCCTCGTGCTGGCCCTCGCCACGTCGGCGTTCGCGGTCGAGTACCTTGACGTGAGCGCAAAGGGCGCGCCGGCGGGCGACTGCCTCGGCCTCGATCAGGTCGGGGGAGTGAACATCGAGCTGACGTCGGGCATGATCTACACCGTGACGGTCACCGGCGATGCGCGCGCGAACCCGCTGCCTGGTGGGGAATTCGACGGCCTGTTCGTCTACTACTATGACGGTACGGACCCGAACCACCCCGTCACCCACTTCCTTCCGCTGAACGAGCCGCTCGTTTTCGTCGCGAGCGAGGCTCCGTTCTATGCGTTCCTGGTCGACAAGACCCTGAAGGACGTCGCCGACAACTCGGGCATCTTCACGCTGACGTTCGAGTCGGCAGGGGGCACGCGCGAGACGCTCGACGTCAACGCGATCTTCAACTGCATCGGTCTCGAGGACATGGGCGCGGCGAAGATCATCCTGACGCCGGAGCAGTTCTACACGGCGACGGTCTCGGGCGAGGCATGCACGAACGGTTTCCCCGAGGGGTGCTTCGACGGGGTTTGCATGTTCTACCGGAGGATCGACGAGGATCCGCCTCGACCCATCCATCCGATCCTCGCGGTTCTCGAGCCGGGTGACGCGCTGCCCTTCCAGATCCACGTCACGGGTTGGGTCTACGCGTTCTTCGTCGACGAGAGCTTCTTCACGGTCGGCAACAACTACGGGTCCATGATCATCGCCTTCGAAGAGGAGACGCCGGTCGAGGACGGAACCTGGGGGTCGATCAAGGGGCTGTACCGGTAGCTCTGGCGGCGCCGGTGACCGCGGGCCAAGGCCGCGCGACGACAGCTCGACAGCGCACATGAAAGAGGGGCTCACCTGCGGGTGAGCCCCTTTGTTTGTTCCTGCTTGGGTGCGCTCGGCGGGGCAGGCGCGTGGAGGCCCGGCCGCTACTTGAGCAGCACGGTCTTCCTGCTCCGGCTCTCGCCGCCCGCTGCGAGTCTCACGAAGTAGATCCCGTTCGCGACCCTGTTGCCCCTGGAATCGGTCCCGTCCCAGACTTCCTCGTGCGGGCCCGCATCGTATGTCCCCGACGCCACGACCTTCACGAGGCGTCCGGCCACGTTGTAGACCTCGAGCTCGACGTCCCTGCTGTCGGGGAGGAAGAAGCGCATCGTCGTTACGCTCCCGAACGGGTTCGGGAACGCGGGGTTCAGCGCGAGGTGCCCGGTGGCAGCCGGCTCGACCGAGGCGAGGCTGAGGTCGACGCGGATCGCCCGCTGGTGCGATCCCGCATTCCCCCCGACGCGCAGCCAGAGCGTCGCAAGAGAGTCCGCACGGACGTCCGACACCACGATCACGAAGGGGTCGCCTTCGTTCGCGCCGTCTCCGCCGGCGGGGATGTCCGAGAGCGCCGCCGTGCTGTCGACGACCGCGACCGACGAGTCTCCTGCCGAGAGCGTGAGCTCGATGCCGCTGGCCGCGGCGAGTCCCTCGTTCGCGAGCTCGACGACGAGCGTGACGGTCTCGCCGACCTCCGCCTGACCGTTCCCGTTACCGCCCACGCTGTCGTCGATCGTGAGTCCCTCGAAGACGAGCCACGGAAGGAGGAGCGTCTCCGGAGGGACGGTCGTGAAGAGGACGGCGAGGTTGTCCCGAAGAGGCGCGGCCCGTGGGTCGTACTCGCCGTTGTGGACGTACTGGAGACCGTCGCGCTGGTCGGGACTCTCGATGCCGACGGTGCAGCTGTCCGGGTCGGCGACCGTCTTGTACTGGAAGATGATCCTGCTGTCGCCCGTCGGAGTCGGGTAGAAATTCGGGTCGTGGAACACGACCTGGAAGGTCTCGGCGTCGGGGCTGTCCTTGTGCCGAACGTCCTCGTACTGGACTACGAAGCGGTGGCCGATCATGTCGCTCCAGGTGTAGACGTCGCCGCCCACCGACGGGTCGAGGTCGGTCCAGAACGGAGCGACCATGCTCGGCGGCCCCAGGTCCGACGGGATGGGCGTGTTGGTCCCGTAATCGAAATTGGTCATCTCGAGCGCCACGAATCCGTTCGAGCAGAGAACCGCGAACGGCGTGGCTTCGCCGTAGTACGTGTTCATGAAGGGCGGGAAGACGAGCTTGGTGTCGTCGTCGTTGTCGCTCACTCGGGACATGCGGACGCCCGGTCCCGGGGGGGCGATCTCGATCCACGAGAACTCCGGCGCCTCGGCGAACAGCGTGTCCGTCGAGTCGTACGCGTAGTACCCGTGGAAGTCGGGTCCCGAGGGGAGGGTGTGGAGCGACGTGAACACCTCGAGGTCGATCGCGAGGCTCTCGGCGTAGGCGTACGAGGCCGCGTCGGCCTCCACCCTCAGCGTGAGCGTCGCGATGTGGTCGGCCGGGACGCTCGGTGCGATCGACACGACGAACGGCGTCTCCCCGTTCCCTACGTTCGATCCCTCGTCGGCGTCGCCGTACGCTGCGTAGCCGCCGGCCACCGACACGTACGGATCGTCGCTCGACAGGTACGCCCTGACCGCCGCCAGGCCGGACCCGGATTCGTTCCCGAGCGTCACTGTGAGGCCGGCCGTCTCGCCCGGCGCAGGGAACCCGTCGTTGTTTCCGCCCGGAGCCTCGTCTCCGACCGAGACGGACGCGATGGCCAGGTTGCCCGTCACGGTCTCGAGGGGCGGTGGACGCCACGCGCTCGACGTCCCCGCGTACGCCATGGCGAGTGTCACCGGGATGTGTCCGCCTCCCGGCCAGTCCTCCGAGATCTCGAGCGTGAACGGAGTGATGGAGCACGCCGTCCCGCCCGACGGGATGTCGGGAAACGCGGCAACGCTGTCGACGAGCGCCACGAACTCGTTCGGCGTGCGGAGCGTCACCGTGACGTTGGTCGCCTCTGTTCCTCCGATGTTGGAGACGCAGAAGGAGACCTCCGCCGTCTCGCCGGGGCTCAGGTAGCCGTCTCCGTTCCCGCCGTCCGCGTCGTCGACGTCGGCGCTCTCGTCGATGAGATACGCTGCGGCGGGACCGAGCAGTTTTCTGGCGTTCCACGGGATCGCGTTCTTCGCGGCGGCGGTGATGTCGATGCTGCAGGGGAGGACCGCCACGAACGAGAACACGACCTCACCCGAACCGTCGGTCTCGCCCCACATGAAGAGCGTGGAGTCCATCGCGCAAGTCACGACGGCGTCGGCAACGCGGGCTCGGTCGGAGGTCACCGTCAGCGTGAGAGCAACCTCCTCGTAGTCGACCGCGACGTCGCAGGCGACGTCGAGCGGCGACGCCTGGGCGGTCCACAGCGAGAGCGCCGGGTCCCCGAGCAGGTTCCAGCCCTCGTACTCCTCCTGGTCGTACACGTGAGCGAAGAGGTTCGCCTTCGCGGCGAGCGTCGCCTCTCCGAGGACGACGCCTTCGCGGAGGGCGCTTCCGAAGAACCCCTCACATACGTAGCCCCTTTTCAGGGAGAGCGACGATCCCTGGCCGTACGTATTGGTGCCGTAGAAGGCCGTGCCCCCGACAAGGTAGTCGACAGAACCGGCCTTGAGCCACAGCTCCGAGAAGTGGGGGTCGCCGATGAACCCGCCGGTGTAGCAGGTCGCCGACACGACGATCGGCAGCTCGCCCTCGTTCGTGAGCGCGGTGGGCACGGTCGTGAACGGCTGTCCCCAGAAGTCCCCCGCGATGCCGCGGTAGCTCACGTACCCCGGGCCCGCGTTCAAAGAGGCGTATACGTCGGACGTCTCGGTCCCGTCCGCGAGCGTGAGGAAGTCGACGGGGCCGAAGCCCAGCGAGTCCATCAGATCCTGCACGAACAACGTGTTCTCGTAGTAGATCATGTCGCCCATGTCGAAATCGTCGCGCAGGAGGAGGCTGCCGGAGAGCATCCACGTCGGGTCGTCCGCCAGCCACGGGCTGTCATGCGCGATGCACTTCGCGATCATCGTCTCGAGCTCGGCGACGGTGTCGGCGGGCAGACGTCCGACGAGGATGTCGGAAAGGAAGTCGTTTCCGTCAACGGCGGCGTAGCGGTTGTCGGAGTGGAACTCCGTGCCCTCCCGATATGTCGGTACGAGCTCGGAGTCGCCAACGATGAGGAGGAACTCGGGCGGGATGTCCCAAGTGTGGTAGGCGTTCGAGACGTACTCCTGAATGCTCTCGAAGTCGAACCCTGTCTCGATGATCGACGCGACCTTCGGGTGAAGGCCCATCGCCGCCCTCCACTCGACGAGCGGCAGAATGGCCTCCTCGAGCGTGTAGTCGGTGATCACGAGGTAGCGAGCCCCGGTCGGCGCGCCGTCGCGACCGCGCCCCCCGTCGCGGGGGAGAGGCGCTACGCCGACGCCCGTGAGCGAGTCGTCCGAGAAGTTGATGATCTGCTCTTCGTAGATTCGGCGGAAGACCGGCGAGACGGGGTTCGGGACTCCGGACTTCTCGTTCACGCCCGAGCCCGGAGACGAGCGGAGCGTGAGCTCGAGGGGAGCGCCGGCGCCCGGCGTGTAGGCCACCTGCACGACGCGGACGTCCCGCATGATCGCGGGCTCGGACACGTCGACGAACGCGGCCGGATCGACTCCGCCGGAGGCCGATGCGAACGTGACCTCGGTCTCGATCGCTCCCGTCGGCGGAACCTCGACGAGGACGGTGAACGGCCCGGGCTCCGACGAGACGGCGCGCCAGGACCTTCCGCCCGCCCGGTCGTTGCCACGCTGCCCGCGGAAGCGCACGGACCCGACGTTCGGGGACCCGCTCGCGTGCGGAGCGCGTGGCTGCGAGGTTGCCTCGAAGCGGAGCGTGACCGAGGCGTCGGTCTGTGAGACGACCGTCACGCTCGACTCGTAGCGAAGAGCACCCTCCACAGCGCGTGCGACGGACGACGCTGCGTCGTTCGACGGGGAAGTCGTCCCGACGTGCGGGACTGACAGAACGAAGACCGCGACCAGGAACGTCGCGGCCGTGATCGTAGGTGTGGGACGCGACACAGTGTCCTCCGGTGAAGACCTGTCGGGGGCCAATCCGCGTCCGGCCAGCGGAGTCTCTCCACCATTATGGCATCGCCGCACGTCCCTGTCAATCCGCACGCGGAGCCCTGTGCGCGCTGTAGTCGCCTCTTCTGCAAGAGGAAGCGCCCGTCGTACTCGACGGGCGCTTCGAACTGAATGCAGGCCATCTGCGGCAGATGTCTACCTGAGGATGACCGTCTTTCTCGACGCCGTGTTGCTGCCCGCCTCGACCCGGACGAGGTAGACGCCGCTCGCGACCCTCCTGCCCGAGCCGTTCGTCCCGTCCCACGGGAACGCGTGCTCGCCGGCCTCGAACGGTGCGTCGCAGACGGTCTTCACGAGCCTGCCCGCGGTGTTGTAGACGCGCACGGTTACCCTCTCCGGCTGGGGGAGGGTGAGCCGCATGGTCGTGCTCCCGTGGGTCGGGTTCGGGAAGCACGGCATGAACCGGAACGCGAGCACCTCGCCGTCCTCGATGCCGGTCCCGTCGATGTCGAGGTGGAGGTCGAATCTCGCGCTGCCCCGGTACGCGCCGCCGTTCGCCTCGACGAGCGCCCAAAGCGTCGCGACGGAGTCGGCGCCCGCGTCCGAGATGAGGATCTCGAGGTCACCGACCGCGTTGCCCGCGGTCCCGCCCGACGGGATGTCCGGAAGGGCGGCGCTGCCGTCGGTGATCGTCACCGCGCTCTCCGTGGACGTCAGAGTGAGCGAGACACCGTTCGCGTCGTCGATGCCCTGGTTGGTGAACTCGAACGATATCCCGATCGTCTCACCGGGCTCCGCTCTTCCGTTCCCGTTCCCGCCGGAGGAGTCGTCGATCGTCGCATTGTCGAGAACGAGCCACGGCGCCTGCGGTTCACCCGGTTCGACCGTTGTGAACCGGATCGCGCTCCCGTCCACGAGCGGCGCGGCGTGAAGGCCGTACGACCCGTTGAAGAGATACTCGGTGCCGTCGGTCTGGATGGGGTCCTCGATTCCAACGGTGCACTCGCCGGGATTCGTGACGGTCTTGTAGACGAGCAGGATCTCGCTGTCTCCGGTGGGAGTCGGGTAGTAGTCCGGGTCGTGGAGGATGACCTGGAAGGTCTCCGCGTCCGTGGTCCCCCAGTGGTAGACGCCCTCGTACTGGACGATGTACCGGTGGTTCGCCGTGTCGTTCCACCGGTAGACGTCGCCTCCCGCCGAAGGGTCGAGGTCGTCCCAGAAGGGTGCGATCATGCCGGCCGGGCCGTGCAGGCTCGGGATGCCGGAGTTGTCGCCGTAGATGTAGTCGCTCAGGCCCGCCGTCACGAAGCCGTTCGACGACAACGAGACCCAGGTGAAGAGCGTGCCGTAGTGCCGGACGCCGAACGGGAGCGGCAGGGAAACGATGCCCGCGTCCTCGTCCGTGATCTGGCTCACGATCGTGCCGGGGCCCGGAGGCGCGATGTCGAACCACTCGTACGTCGGGACCGGCTCGAAGAGCGTGTCAGTGACGTCGTACGCGTAGTAGCCGTAGTCGTCCGGTCCCGTGGGGAAGCTCGCCGGCTGTCCGATGATCGTGAGCTCGACGTCGAGCGTCTCCGCGTACGCGTAGCTGTGGCCCGCCGCGGAGAGGATCAGATCGAATGACGCGGTCTCGCCGTTTGGCGTGTTGGGCATGATGGAGACGATGAACGGCGCGGCGTGGTTCGCCACGTCCTCGCCCGGGGCCGCGTCAGGGAAAGTCGTGTGTCCCGACGTGACCGCGGCGAAGGAGATCTCGCTCACGAGCGTGGCCTCGATGTCCGTCAGTCCGCAGAGCCCGTAGTTCGTCAGCGTGACCACGAGCCCGGCCGTCTCCCCGGGTCCGGCGTTCCCGTCGCCGTCGCCGCCCGGCGCCGGGTCGGAGACGACGGTCTCGCTTTGTACGAACCTGCCGGTCGCGATCGGG
>JALGVN010000217.1 GCA_025774645.1 bacterium | reverse complement strand
CTACTGGGGCCCCGACATTGAGCAGTTCGACGTTGCGGCCGTCGCGAACACGCGTCCGGAGGTCGGCGGCACCGTCACCGCCGATCTCGTGCGCGCGGCCCACTTCAGTGTCATCAGTACAGCCATCCAGGATCCCGATCTCCACGGGTACAACGAGCGACGGTACGGGTACGCTGCGGTCGTCAACTCGTGGGACGCCCCCGACGACTTCCCGAACCGTTACGACGATCTCAAGACCCTGGTGAGCTCGGACCAGCCGACGATGCTCCTCATGTGGTTCACCGAGGCCTACCAGTTCCGGCACTACCGCGTGGTCAAGGGCTACGACGACGGCCTGGACGTCTTCATCGTCCACGACCCGTGGTACTCACCCCCGTACTACGGGCCGGATTTCCACTTCAACCAGGAGTTTTTCGTCGACGACCTGTGGGACTGCGGCCGTCAGAGATGGGGACTCTTCACGGCGCCGCTCGACATCATCGTGTCGACGTCGCCGGAGGCCGCTCCGGCCGAGGAGTTCACGGTCGTTGCCTCCGTCGTCCATACGTCTCCGCCTCCGTTCGAAGGAACGCGTCCGCTCACGAATACAGCGGCGACGATCTCGCTCGCGGGCGGCCTCACGCTCGCGCCTGGAGAGTCCGCGACCCAGCCCGTGATCGGGCTCAGCATCCCGGGCAGCGTCGGGACGGCGACCTGGCAGGTCGTCGCGGCAGACCTCGCCCAGGACCTCGGCATCGGCGTCTTCGCTCGCGGGCACATAACGGCGACGGGCGGCTCCTACGGCGTATACTCCGACTCCCTCGCCGGGACCGGTGGCACGACCGTCGACATCGTGGCGGACCCCGTGACGTTCGTCAGAGTCGACCCATCCGGGGGCGGACACGTCCGGACGATTCAGGAGGGGCTCTATATCGCGGGTGAGGGCGATACGGTCTTCGTGGCCCCTGCCATCTACAGCGGCCCGATGAACCGCGGACTCGACTTCGGAGGCCGCGGCCTGAGCCTCCTCGCCGAGGGCGGACGCTCCGAGACGGTGATTGACTGCGGGAGCGCCGACCGCGGATTCGACTTCCACAGCGGCGAGGACGCGTCGGCGGTCGTCGACGGGTTCACGATCGTGAACGGGGGGCCCGACGGCTTCGGCGGCGCGATCTCGTGCACGAACGGGTCATCGCCGACCATACGGAACTCCGCGCTCGTCGGAAACACCTGCGGGTTCCTCGGCGGCGGCATCTACTGCGACGGCGGATCGTCCCCCACCCTCGAGTACCTGCTCGTGAGCGGCAACTCCTCGCTCATGGGCTCGGGGCTCTACTGCAAGGAAGGCGCGGCACCGATGGTGTCGCACTGCACGTTCGTCGGGAACTCGGGGAACCAGGTGACGTGCGTCGACGCGTCGCCGATGATCTCCAATTCCATCATCGCGTTCAGTCCGGGCGGCAGCGCCGTGACCTGCGGCGGAGCGGCGGATCCCACGATCACGCTCAGCTGCGCCTACGGGAACGACGGCGGCGATGAACTCTGCGGGAACTACTACGACAACACCTTCGCCGACCCGCTCTTCTGCGACCTGGCCGGCGGGGTGTTCACGCTGCACGACGACTCGCCGTGCCTTCCTGGGAACAACGTGTGGCTCGAGTCGATCGGAGCATTCGGCTCCGGCGGGTGCGGTACTTCCACGGGCGTCCATGGGGACGAAACCGGCTCCGTGGCCTCTCTCCACGCCAGCCCAAACCCGTTCAGGCGCCGGACGAGTTTCGAGCTGGCAGCGCCGGGTGCGACCGGAAACGCGCTCGTCGCCGTCTACAACCTGAAGGGACAGAGAGTGAGAACCCTGCTCAGAGGCGCCGTGCCGGACGGACGGCAGACCCTGAGCTGGGACGGAACAGACGATGCGGGGCGGCGGGTGGCATCGGGGGTCTACTTCTGCACGGCCGCGTTCGGTAGTGAGGAGATCTCTCACAAGGTCGTGCTGCTGCGCTAGACATGCAGAGCACTCTCGCGGCCGCTGTTAGAGCGCGAACCCCACGCGGGCCGCCTCCGGCGAGGCATCCGGGATCCCCGGCCACCCGGCCCCCTCCGCCCCGCATCAAGACCCCCTCCAGGGGCCCACCCTGAGGGCCGGTAGCGCAGGCGGGACAGCCGTGGCCCCCAATTACCCGGCGGTTCCGCTTGCGCCCGGCCTCTCGTTCCGGTAGAATCATGGAACCTCGAAAACTCTACTCCGTCGGCGGAGCCGTGATCGGACTCGACACCCGGACTGATCGCAAGACGGTGAGATGCGCCCGACGTGTGTGGACAGCGAACGCGAACAGGAGGTGGCATGCCGACTCATCTGAAGCCCGGAGACAAGGCGCCGAGCTTCTCGGCCGACACCCAGGACGGCAAGAAGGTCTCGCTCTCCGACTTCAAGGGAAAGAAGAACCTCGCGCTCTTCTTCTACGTGAGGGACAACACGCCCGGCTGCACGAGAGAGGCGCGCGCCCTACGGGACGCAGCGGCTGAGTTCGACAAGCGGGACACGGAGATCATCGGCGTCAGCACGAGCAGCGCCGAGTCTCACGAACGGTTCGCGACGAACAACGAACTCGAGTTCCCACTCCTCGCCGACGTCGAGAAGAAGATTGCCAAGGACTTCGGAGTGCTCAAGACGACCGGCATGGCCGAGCGCGCGACGTTCCTCATCGACAAGGACGGCAAGGTCCGCCACGTCTGGCCGACGGTGAGCATCACCGGCCACGCCGCGGACATCGTCGGTAAGATCGACGAGCTCGGGCTCGCATAGATCCGAATCCTCTCAGGGATCATCCTCACGATGGCTCCCAAGAAACACTCATCCTCTCGCGGGGCCGGACGGCCTCGCGAGAGGCTTCTTATCCGCCGCGCGCGTCCGGGAGACCGCGACGCGATACTCGCGATGTCCGAGAAGATATGGAGCGGCGGCGACTACCTCCCCCTCATCTGGGACCGCTGGCTCGCCGATCCGAACGGCATCCTCCTCACCGCAACCTTTGGCGGCAAGCCCGTCGGGATGTCCAAGATCACCCTCCTCGCGCCCGGAGAGGTCTGGCTCGAGGGCCTGAGACTCCACCCCGACCTTCAGGGGCGCGGGCTCTCGCCGGACATCAACCGCGCCACCTTCCGCGAAGCGATGAAGCTGAACCCGAAGACCGTGCGGTTCTCGACGGCCGTCATCAACACGGCCTCCCGCCACCTTGCGGAGAGGACCGGATTCTGGCAGATCGCCAGAACGAAGTGGATGTGGGGCCGAGCGCGCACCCGCGGCGCCCTGCGTGGGCGGATCGCCGCGACCGACGATCTGACGAACCTCTGGCGGTTCGCCAAGGAGTCGGAGTGCTACGAGCGGACGGGCGGGCTCATGGGCATCGGGTGGAAGTTCCCCGCCCTGAACCGCCGCCGCCTGAAGGACCTCGTCGCACGAGGGAACGTGCTCGTCTATCCCGCACGAGGGCAGTTCCGTACTGTCGCCATCTACGACGTCTCGTCGATCGACCGGGACATCTGCCTCGCGTTCACCGACGGACGGGACGACGAGATCGGCATTCTCGCGCGCGACATACTTCGAATCGCGGGACGACTCGGGAAGAAGGACGCGAGCGCAATGATCCCAACGGGGCGCCTCGCTGGGGCGGTATACGAAGGCGGGTTCGATTCGATGCACCCATTCACCGCTGTGGTCTACGAGCTCGGGGCGCGAGGCGCGAGAGAGGGGGACGAACCCTTCGACTCGGCGCTCTGGAGGACGCTCCGGGCGAACGAGGAGGAGGCCGCCGAGCTCCTCACGGACCTCCTCCTCGAAAGGGCCCCGGGAAGCCCGGCGCGGGAGAACGTCCGGGACTTCGTGGTGCGAAACATGGTGCCGGAGACCGAGAGGGAGATATCGGGCGCCATCCAGTCGCTGACCGACCCGCTGGGGTCGGCGTACGAGCTTCGCGACACGCTCCGCGCCCTCCTGGAGTATCTCGCAAGGAACAAGGGCCTCGCAGGACCGTCCATGAAGGTCACCGGCGGCCGCGCCGCCTTCCGCATGAACGGACGGAGGATCGCTCTCGTCACGGTCGGCAGGAAGGCCGTCCGCCTGACGCTCGGCCCCGGGTTCGGGAGCTGCTTCCCGACGGACCTCGTTCCGCGAGTAGACAGAATCACCTTCGACGAAG
>JALGVN010000216.1 GCA_025774645.1 bacterium | reverse complement strand
CAGTACGTGGGGGGGAGTCGACGTGCGCGAAGGCGACAACGTGCTCGAGGTCGTCGCGCGCGACGGTTCCGGGCGCGAGACCGGCAGGCTCACGCGCGTGGTCCACTACGCGGGCCCGCCGGTGCGCGCCGAGTTCCTTCCCGTGAAATCGTGGCTCGTTGCCGACGGCAAGAAGACGCCCGTCATCGCCGTGCGCCTGACCGACGGAGAAGGACGCCCCGCGCGCGAGGGCGTGATCGGCGGTCTGTCCGTCGACCCGCCGTACGAGCTCGAGGACAGGATCGACGCGTTCGACGAATACGCGCTCACGGGGATCGGGAGCCGGAACACGGGGTTCGTCGTTGGGGAAGACGGCGTCGCCTACGTGGAGCTCGCGGCGACGCACGAGTCGGGCGAAGCGGTCCTGCGCTTCCAGCTCCTGAACGGGGAGCAGCAGGTCAGGGTGTGGCTCGAGCCCGCGGACCGCGACTGGATTCTCCTCGGGCTCGTGGAGGGCACGGTCGGATACGAGACGGTGACCCGACACGCCGACGCGCTCGAAGGCCCCGGGGACGAGGGCAGCGCCCAGGCCGACGACGATCACCGGATCAAGGAATCGGACTACTACGACGACGGACGCATCGCCTTCTTCGCGAAGGGGAGGATCCAGGGGCAGTGGCTCCTGACCCTCGCGTACGATTCCGAGGAACGCGGGACGTTGTGGAACGGCACTCGGGGCGACCGGGCGCTCTTCGGGACGATCGACCCGGACGCCTACTACCTCCTCTACGGTGACGCGACCTGGCAGGGCTACGAGGCGCCGAGCGCCGACAAGATCTACGTCAGGCTCGAGCGCCGGGAGTTCTACGCGCTCTACGGCGACTACACGACCGGGCTCACCGTAACGGAGCTCTCGCGGTACAGCCGAAGCCTCACGGGCGCGAAGACCGAGCTCTCGACGGAGCACCTCGCGTTGAACGCCTTCGCGAGCGAGACGAGCCAGGCGTTCGTGAAGGACGAGATCCGGGGGGACGGGACGTCGGGGCTCTACTCGCTGTCGCGCCGACGCATCGTCCTGAACTCCGAGAAGGTCGTGATCGAGACGCGCGACCGCTACCAGAGCGAGATCATCCTCGAGTCGCGGCGCCTGACCCGCCACGTCGACTACAACATCGACTACGCCGACGGGACGATCTTCTTCAAGGAGCCGATCCCGAGCAAGGACGCGGGGCTCAACCCGATCTGGATCGTCATCGACTACGAGTCGTTCGACTCGCGCAACGATTCGTGGAACTACGGCGGGCGAGCCGCCGTGCGGACGCTCGGCCGGCAGGTGGAGGTCGGGGGTACGTACGTCCGCGAAGGCGTGGGGGGACGCGAGGGCGATCTCATCGGAGCCGATCTCAGGATCGGGATCGGGCGGGACGCGGAACTTCGCGCGGAGTACGCGACGACCACGACGAAGACCGACTCGACCAGTATCAGGGGCGACGCGTACCTCGCGGAACTCGCGTACGACTCCGGGAGGCTCGGCGGACGGCTCTACTACCAGGAAGAAGGCGCGGGCTTCGGCCTCGGGCAGCAGAACGCGAGCGAGCTCGCCAGACGCAAGACGGGGCTCGACCTCACGGGGCGGTTCAACCCGAGTCTTTCCGCAGACGTGCTTGCCTACCGGCAGACCGATCTCCTCACGGAGGCAGAGCGGGACGTCGGCGAGGCGAGAGTGAACTACACCGCGAGAGGCTACGCGCTCAGGGCCGGCTACCGGCTGGCCGAGGACCGCTTGATGGACGGGACGGAGTACCGCTCCGACCAGATCACGGCCGGCGCGAGCGCCAGGCTCGTCGACGGGCGCATCGTGCTCCGCGTTGATCACGATCAGTCGCTCGGGAACAGGAACGCGAACCCGGTCTATCCGACGAGGACCGTCCTCGGAGCGGACGTCAAGGTGTCCGAGCCGGTGACGCTCTTCGCGGAGCGGGAGTTCGTGAGGGGCGAGACCGTCGAGGGTGACCATCTCCGCCTCGGCGTGAAGGTGACCCCGTGGCGCGGGAGCCAGGTGAACTCCTCGTACCAGCGGCGCCTGACAGAGCACGGCGCCCGGTCGTTCGCGACGATGGGGCTCAGGCAGACCTGGCAGTTCCACGAACGCTGGAGCACCGACGCGAGCGTCGACCTCGCGCGCACGATCAGCGGACCGGACAGCGCGATCATCGGGGACGGGCTCGTTCCGCCGTCGATCGTGGGAGCCGACTTCACGGCCGTCTCAGCTGGACTCGCGTACCGTGCCCCGCGGTGGGGCTGGACCTCGCGGGTCGAATACCGCGAGTCCGACGCGGAAGACAAGTGGGTGCTCGTCGTCGGCATCCGGGGCGAGCCTTCGGAAGGGCTCGGTCTCGCGGCGACGGCGCTCGGGATCCGCACGGAAGGACTCGGAGGAGCCGTGCGGACGATGGGCGACCTCAGACTCGCTCTCGCGTACCGACCGGGAACGTCGCGCTGGACCGTGCTCGACCGGCTTGACCTCATCCGGGAGGAGAGCACCGGTGGAACGGCTGGCCCGGGCATCGACGGCGCCGACGGGTTCGACCGCGACGGCTGGCGGATCGTGAACAACCTGCACGCGAACTACACGGCGCCGGGGAGCTTCCAGACGTCGCTCCAGTACGGTTCGAAGTACGTCGACGAGACGCTCGGCGACGACCGCGTGGACGGGTACACCGATCTGCTCGGCGTCGAACTCCGCTACGACGTCACGGAACGGTGGGACGTGGGTGTCCGGGGGAGCGTCCTCCACTCGTGGTCGGCAGGCGTCTACGACTATCACGCGGGCGCATCGCTCGGGTGGTACGCGTTCGAGAACGCGTGGATCTCCGCAGGCTACAACTTCCTCGGGTTCGAGGACGACGACTTCTCCGAGGGTAGCGCTACCTCTCAGGGTCCGTTCGTGACCTTCCGCTTCAAGTTCGACCAGGAGAGCGTGGCCGATCTCCTGGACTTCCTGGGATACGGCGACACGCAGTAGGCTCATTCCTCAGGCTCACTCCGCCACATTCCGCCACATTTCCCTCGTCCGAACGTGTGCCGGTTGATTCGGTGCGTCCGGTGGCGTACGCTCGTGACTCACAGCTGTGCCGGCACTCGCAGTGAACCACGAGGAACGGAACCCACAGGGTATGAACGCATCGCGCGTCAGTCTCGATCGAGCAGACAAGATCCTCGTCACGGACGTCGGGAGCACCACGACCAAGGCGATCCTCTTCGTGAAGAAGGACGCCCGGTGGTCGTTCTTCCGTGAGGAGGCCGCGACGACCGTCGAGCGGCCTCACGAGGACGTCTCGATCGGCGTGACGGCCGCGATCCGCGCGCTCGAGCGGGCGTCGGGAGAGACGCTCCTGGACGGAGGCGGCGGGAGCAGCGGGGGCGCTCCCTGCGTGCCGTACCTCTCGACCTCAAGCGCAGGCGGCGGGCTCGCGATGGTGGTGACCGGGCTCGTGAGTCAGTTCACCGCGGAGACCGCGGACCGCGTCGCGCTCGGCGCGGGCGCCATCGTGCTCGACGTCGTGTGCGTGAACGATCGCAGGTCCCCCTACCGTCAGATCGAGGACCTCACGCGCCTGCGCCCCGACATGGTGCTCCTGGCGGGGGGCTTCGACGGGGAGGCGATCAGCGGGCCGGTCTTCCTCGCGGAACTTCTCGTCGAGTCGAATCTCCACCCGAAGCTCAACCCGGAAGAGAAGCTCCCCGTCGTCTACGGGGGGAACGTGAACGCGCGGGACTACGTCCACCGGGCGCTCGGCGACCGATTCCTCTTCCAGCCGGTCGAGAACGTCCGGCCGACGGAGCAGAAGGAGAATCCCGGCCCCGCGCGGGAGGCGATCCACCGTCTGTTCATGGACCACGTGATGTCGCAGGCACCGGGCTACGAGAAGCTCAAGCCGTGGGTCGCCCGACCCATCCGGCCGACGCCGGCGGCCTTCGCGAACGTCCTCGCACTCGTGTCGGACAGGCTCGGCGGCAGCATTCTCGCGATCGACATAGGGGGAGCGACGACCGACGTCTTCACGGCCGGACGCGGCAAGGTTCTCCGGACCGTGAGCGCGAACCTGGGCATGACCTACAGCGTGCTGAACGTGCTCGAGCTCGCCGGTCCCGGGCCGGTCGCGTCGCTTCTCGACTTTGCGATAGAGGACGCGGACATCTGGAACCGCGTCG
>JALGVN010000215.1 GCA_025774645.1 bacterium | reverse complement strand
GAGTCCGAGCGCGCGTCGAAGGAGACGCTCTCGCTCCCGATCTTCTCGCTCCTGACCGACGAGGAGAAGGACTACGTGGCGTCGACGGTTCTTGCGTACGTTGCCGCGAACGTGCGGTAGCACCAGCGTGTCTCGGGAGGCGGTCTCGGACGGCGCTGCCGGGAGACGTGACCGGAGGGACCATCCGTGAAGCGTGGGGCGACGAGAGGGAAGCACATCGATCTCGAGTCCCCCCGCGGGTACTACCTGGACTACTCGCGCTGGAGCGATCCGCGACGTGACGTCGACGACGCGGGGCTGCCGCTCGCGCGAACGACCGACGGCGCCCTGGTGGAATCACCGGGGCGCGTCGCACGTTATGCTCTCGGGAACCTCGAGATCTATCTCGAAGGCGGGAGCGACGCCCGCCGCGAGCGCTTCGAGGTCGCGTGCCGGTGGCTCGTCAGGAAGCCGTGCACGCGGAGTGCCTGTGCGCCCTCGTCCGGGCGGTTTCGCTGGTCAGGCTCGAGGGAGCCGACGAGGCCGTCCGCGTTGCCTTCCCCGGGTTCGGCACGACCGTCGACGACGGCGGGTTCCTTCGGGAGATCGGGGACGCCGGCGATGAAGCGGGGCTCGCGACGCTCGCGTTCATCGAGGAGTACCCGATGCCGCGGCGGCCCTCGATGACGCTCGGCGGCCATCTGCGTGCTCTCTGGGCGATCTTCGACGTCGGACGCGTGCTGTCGGAAGAGGACGCACCCGGTCTGTTCGATCGCTGTCTCCTCGGGCTCATCTTCTCGCTCGACCGCTACGACACCGGATCCTGGTCGCGGCACGACCTCGACGAGGGATGGAACGGCGAGCGGCTCGCCGACCGCGAGACCCACCGTGAGCACATCCTCGGACTCGAGACCATCCACGGGATGTCGGGGAGGAAGGCGCTCCGCGATACGGCCCGCCGCTGGGAGGGCTACGAAGCCGACCTGCGAGGCCGTTTCGTCGCATCCGCTCAGCGCTTCGGATTCGGCCTTCGGAACCCTCGCGTCCGGTGAACCTCAGCCCGCCCCAAAGCCCCGTCAACTCAAACTGTCATGAACGGACCTTCCCAACACCTCGTCTGTGTGGTAGGTTCGCGGGAAGCAGATTCGCTGTGGCTCCGTGCGACGCGGACCCTGTCCGTGAGGTGATCGTCTGAATCCGTACGCGTGTTCGCTCCTGATCTTCGGTTTCGCGCTCGGGGCTTCGTGGCTCCTGGTGCGACCCGCGGCGTGGCTCGGTCTCAAGCTCCGCCTCGCCGACCATCCCAGCTCGCGGCGGACCCGCGCGCGGCCGGTTCCGACGACCGGCGGCCTCGTGATCTTCGGGACGGTCGCCGTCTCGATGCTCCTGACCCAGCGGTTGTGCCCCGGCGTGTCGCCGGAAGTCACCAGAGAGCTCGTGGTTCTCCTCGCGGGAGGATCGGCCGTCCTCGTGCTCGGCATGATCGACGACCGCGTCAGCCTCAAGCCGTGGGTGAAGCTCCTCGTCCAGACAGTCGTCGCGGTGGGGGTGACGGCGGGAGGCGTCGGCATCGAGCGCTTCCGGTTCATCGACGGCCCCTCGGTCTGGCTCGGGTGGGTCCGGTACCCGCTCACCGCCTTCTGGCTCGTGGGGTTCATGAACGCGGTGAACCTGATCGACGGCCTGGACGGACTGGCCGGCGGGATCTCCGCGATCGCGGCGATCGGCCTCTTCGCCGCCGGCGTGCTTTCCGGGCAGCCCCTCCTCTACATAGTGGCGGCCGGCCTTCTGGGGAGCTCGCTCGGGTTCCTCCTGCACAACTACCGGAAGGGGAACATCTACCTCGGGGACGGGGGGAGCATGCTCCTCGGGTTCTTCCTCGGCGGCGGGGCGATCATCGGGGCGCGACACGACGCCGCGAGCACCGCGCTCCTCGTCGTCGCTGCCTGTATGGTCGTTCCCGCCTTCGACGTCGTCACGACGATGCTGCGGCGGGGCCGGACCCGGCGCGGCATGATGACCGCCGACCGGTCACACGTTCACCATCGCCTCATCCGCTTCGGACTCCACCCGAAGACGACCGTGCTCGTCCTCTGGGGCGTCACCATCTTCTTCGGCGGCCAGATGCTCGGACTCGTCGCTCGCTACGGGCTCGTCTACATCCTGGGGAGCTACGCCGTTGCCGCCCTCGTCGCACGGGTCATCCTCGAACAGCGGCGGAAGAACGCGATCACGACGGAGCGTCCGCCGGGACAGGAATTCGCATACCTCCTCGGGGCACGCGATGCCGACGACGAGGAGGAGCCCACACTCCGCCAGATCATCACGGCGCAGCTCCGCAGGGAGGTCGAGTACCGCCGGATCGTCCGGGGCTCAATCGACGGGACCGCGGACGACTCCCCGGACGAGTCGGTGTCCGAGCAGCCACCGGTCGAGGAGCCCGCGATCGAGACCGCTCCGGAGCCTGAGGAAGAGAAGGAGACGGTGCCGAACCGGTAGCGTCGCCGCCGCTTCGCCGAGCGTCTCCGCGCTTCGCTGAGTGCCGCCCACCCTCGGACGGCTGCCCCGCCGCTCGCAAACCCTGCCCGACGTCAGCCACCCGAGCTCCCGCGGGCAATTCGGTTTGCCTGTCCCGCGCGGGGGTGCTATCCTTCTTAGTTCTGGATAGAGACGACTTCCGGCCGCCTCTCTCGGGCTGGCGGGCACGGGAAACAAGCGACGAATCACAGCTGAAAGGAGCACCGGATGCCTCACAGGCACGTCTACTTCTTCGGAGGCGGGAAGGCCGACGGACGGGGAGAGATGAAGAACATCCTCGGCGGCAAGGGCGCCAATCTCGCCGAGATGACGAACCTCGGAATCCCCGTTCCGGCGGGATTCACGATCTCTACGAAGGTCTGCACGTACTACATGGACCGCGAGGGAGACTTCCCGGACGGGTTCGAAGACAACGTCGTATCGATCATCGAGAAGGTCGAGGAAGCGATGGGCACGGGGTTCGGCGACCCCGACAACCCCCTTCTCTTCTCCGTCCGCTCCGGGGCGCGCGTGTCCATGCCGGGGATGATGGACACGGTCCTCAACGTCGGGCTGAACGAGAAGACCGCGGCCGGGCTCATCAAGAAGACGGGCGACGAGCGCTTCGTCTACGACAGCTACCGGCGCCTCATCCAGATGTACGCCGACGTCGTGATGAGCCTCGACATCGAGGCGTTTCACGGGATCCTCGACGCCCGGAAGAAGGCGAAGGGCGTCTGGCACGATCTCGAACTCGACGCGGAAGACCTCAAGAGCATCACGACCGACTACAAGAAGAAGGTGAAGGAGCTCTCCGGCAAGGACTTCCCAGACGACCCGATGGAACAGCTCTGGGGCGCCATCCGCGCGGTCTTCGATTCGTGGAACATCCCCCGCGCGATCTCGTACCGGAAGCTCAACGACATCCCCGACGATTGGGGCACGGCGGTGAACGTCCAGGCGATGGTCTTCGGCAACATGGGCGAGAAGAGCGCCACCGGCGTCGCCTTCACGCGCGATCCTGCCACCGGGGAGAAGGTCTTCTACGGCGAGTACCTCCCGAACGCGCAGGGCGAGGACGTCGTCGCGGGCGTCAGGACGCCACGGCCGATCAACCTCGCGCAGAAGCAGGAGGGCGACGAGGAGTCTCTCGAGGAGATGATGCCCTCGATCTACCAGGAGCTGGAGGAGATCCGCTCGAAGCTCGAGATGCACTACACCGACACGCAGGACATCGAGTTCACGATTCAGGGCTGGAAGCTCTGGATGCTCCAGACCCGCACGGGCAAGCGCACGGCGGAGGCGGCCATCAGGATCGCGGTCGAGATGGAGGCAGAGGGCCTCATCGACAGGAAGACCGCCGTGCTGCGCGTCGAGCCGAACCAGATCGAGCAGCTTCTCCACAAGCGCCTCGACCCGAACGCCGAGTACAAGCTCCTGACGAAGGGCCTCCCCGCCTCGCCGGGCGCGGCGGTCGGACGGGTCGTCTTCACCGCGGAGGACGCCGTGGGGTGGGTCGACAGCGGTGAACCGGAGAAGAGCCGGACGATCCTCGTTCGCGAGGAGACGTCCCCGGAGGACATCGACGGCATGAACGCCGCGCAGGGGTTCCTCACGGCCAGGGGCGGCATGACCTCGCACGCCGCGGTCGTCGCCCGGGGAATGGGGAAGTGCTGCATCGCCGGTGCGGGAGACGTCAAGATCGACTACGCGTCGCGGACGTTCTCCATCGGCTCGACGACCGTGAAGGAGGGCGACTGGATCACCCTGAACGGGTCGACCGGAGAGGTCATCCTCGGCCAGGTCGGCACGGTCGATCCGGAGCTCTCCGGCGACTTCGCAGTGCTCCTCGAGTGGGCCGACGAGTTCAGGCAGCTCGGCGTGCGCACGAACGCGGACACGCCCGAGGACGCGGCCCGGGCGAGAGGCTTCGGCGCCGAAGGCATCGGACTCACCCGGACGGAACACATGTTCTTCGGCGAGGAGCGGATCAGGCACATCCGCGCCATGATCATGGCCAGCGACGAGGCCGAACGGCGCGAGTCGCTCGACAAGCTCCTCCCGTTCCAGCGCGCCGACTTCGAGGGAATCCTCGAGGCGATGGAAGGGCTGCCCGTCACGATCAGGCTCCTCGATCCGCAGCTTCACG
>JALGVN010000214.1 GCA_025774645.1 bacterium | reverse complement strand
CTCCTGACGGCCCACTACCTCGAGAACTCGATTCTCGAGCGTGACTACTTCAAGGTCCTCGAGGCTGACACGCCTGAGATGCAGTCGGTCTTCGCTCGTCTGGCTTCCGAGACGAAGGGGCACCGCGACGCAATGAGCGAGGCGATGGAGAACGAAGGTCCCTGACTCCTGGAGTGCGACACGCCCGTCACCCAGGAGATGTGGGGAACGAACAAGAGGCGCTAGCGGTGATCACACAATCGACGGTCTCGGGGACAGCTTCCCGCGCGCGGGACTCGCGGCTGTTCTTCCCGATTGCTGGGGGTCTCCCGGAAGAGGAGGAGTGATGAAGAGGTTCGCGACACTGGCAGTCATCGCCGCGTTCATGCTGGCGGCCTGCAGCGATGAGCAGAGTCCCGAGATCGGCACGACAGAGGAAGAGGACGATCTCGTCGAGTACTTGTTCGTCCAGAACGGCGACAGCTTCGAGATCGAAGGCACCACCCTGACACTGATTGATGTCGACTCCCGGACGCTCTACTTCAGTGACCGCCCTGAGCGGATCGCCGGGTACATGAACCTCGACGAGCTTCTCAGGATCGGGGGCGAGGGCGAGAACAGCTTCGCAGTGAATCCGCCGAACGCCACGTTCGCGGTATTCGACGGAGACGACGTTCTTGAGTCCGTCATCGTGCTCAGGAACCCGCGCCTGGTCGATGACGATCTCTCTTTCGACTTCGACATCGTTCAGGGAGACCCGCCGGACCGGGGTGGACACTGCGTGCTCTTCATCGACACCATTGGACGGCCCGCATCACCCGCCTCGGTGGCAGGAGTGCACAGGCGCCACAAGCGCAGGCATCGAGCAGCGGTGCGCCACTAGGCTCGATTCGACAACGCACGGGCGCGGGAGTCGACCGCCAGAGGAGGGAACTCATGTCGGCAGGCGTCAAAGAGATCGTCAGGCGCGCGTTCGACGCGCAGACGCTCGTAACGTCGTTCCCGCCCCGCCTGCACGATCGCAACAAGAAGATGGTGCACGAGATCGCGTGTCCACCCGGTAGCGTTCACGCCGGCGAGATCGTGTTCTCACGATGGGTCGCGACGGAGTTCCCCGCAGCGACGTTCGAGGACGGGCGGCCGGAGGTCGAGGTCCGGGAGGACTTCTTCGGGTACGAGCCGGGCGACGGTGGTGACGGCGCCGTCGAGTGGTACCTCAACTTCGCGAACTTCGACCTCTTCTCCGCGTACGGTGGGTCGCTCTTCGCGCAGGACGAGATGCAGGTGGCGGAGCACCCCGCGCTGGCATCGCTCCGAGAGGCGCTGATCGCGGGCGGCGTGAGGCCGCTGGCTATCGAGAACGGACAGCCGACCCCCGCGCTCGTCACTGGAGTCGAGCGCCGCTGTCGAATCGCGACGGACCCCGACGACTCACAGGGGCGTCCCCGTGGGCTCTATGGAAACGAGTTCGGACACGCCACCCCGGAGACAGTGCAGCAGGCGACGACTCCGATCGTTCCGCCGACAAGGACGAACATCCTCGCGATCGAGGCGCCGGTTGGGAGAGGCGGGGAGTACCTGGTGAGCCAGATCGTCTTCATCCTGCGGACGGCGTTCGCGGGGTTCTCAGCCGCTGGGCTGGAGACGCGACGGATCCTGAGCAGTGACGACTCGTCGAGGGTCGTCATACACACCGGTTTCTGGGGGTGCGGGGCCTACGGTGGGAACCGCGTCCTCATGGCGATGCTGCAGCTCATCGCCGCTCATCTGGCGCGGGTGGACACGCTCGTGTTCCACACGGGGGACTCGAAGGGGGCGGACATCTTCCGTGAAGCGGAACGGCGATGCCGGGAGAGGCTAGGTCTCGGGACAGAGTCCGTCGCCGCAGCGGACCTCATGGCGTGCATAGAGTCCATGGGGTTCGCGTGGGGAACCAGCGACGGAACCTAAGAGAGGACGTGGCGCCTTGAAGAACATCCTGGATCTCGTGCTCGTCGTCGTCTGCATCGCGCTCATCGTGCTCGTCCTCGCGGGCGTCCTCGTACCGGGCGACAGACTTCGTCAGACGCTCGTCATCGTCCTCGCGGCTTTCGTGGCGGTCCGGCGGTCTCTGAGGTTCCTTGCACGCCGCGGGGCAGGCTGACGAGCGGTCCCGGCGGACGCCGCAGAGGGAAGCGGTGTACGGTGGGCATCGGAGGGAGTGATGGCGGGCTCGATCCTGAGGCTCTTCCTGTCCGTGCTCGGCGCGGGTTCGCTCTACACGCTCTGGATGGTCGTGGGGATCCCGGGAGCGCGCACTGGGCCGGGACCCGCGGCGATCGCGATCTTCGCACTGGCGCCGATCGCGACGGCAATCGGGTACGCCGTCGGGATGCAGCTCGGTGAGGGTATCACTGGTCGTCGCGCGCGGGGCTTCCGCAACGCGTGGGTCTGGGCGCTCGTCGGGTGTCTCATCGGCGCGCTCGTGGCCTACCCGTTCGGTCCGATGCTGATCGTGTTCGGCATGTTCCTGGTCGGTACCGCGGCGATGACCGTCCGGGAGTTCAGACTCCGGCAGTGGAAACCGTCCGGCCAATCGGGTGAAGGGGGGACCCCATGATTCTCGTGTGTTACGTGCTCTTTGGGCTCGGACTGGTCGCGTACGGCTTCGCGCTCGCATTCATCGGGGCGAACGCCGGTGAGACGTACTCGGACGTCGGGAACGCCTTCATGCTCCTCACGGCCGTTCTGCTTCTGTTCCAGCTCGTCCGCGCGCAGCGGAACGCGGCGCGGTAGCGATCGGAGGGACGCACTTGAGCAAACGGATTGGGCGGGCGGAGTTCGTCGAGAAGGTCCGCGTGGCGTGGAGCGCGTGGGACGACCTTGTCTCCCGTGTGCCCCGGACTGAGATGGAGCTGTCGGGATTCTACGAAGAGCGCACCCTCAAAGACGTGGTCGCGCACATCAGCTGGTACGAGCGGCAAATGGTCGGGATCCTCGAAGCGAGGCAGTTCGATGGCTCGCCGCTCTGGGAGAGGACTCTCGAGGAGCGGAACGCCGTCATCCACGAGGAGAACAAGGATCTGGATCTCGATGACGTGCTGTCGGACTCGCGCAGCATCCACGCGAGAGTGGTCGAGCTTCTCGAGGAGCTCTCCGACGACGACCTGAACGACGCGGCGGCGTTTCCGGGCATGCCGTCCGATTGGGCGCCGTGGGACGTCATCGCGAGCAACACCTACGAGCACTACGACGGCCACGCGGAATCGGTGAGGGAACGCCTTGGCGACTAGGGAACCCGATGCGAACGGCGATGCGGGCGTCGGCGGGCGTCCCCGAGACAAGCGATGGGCGCCGCCCCTCGCCATCGTCTCAGCCGGCCTCCTCGGCTGTGCCTTCATTCTAGTCGCCGCCTCCCAGCACCTGGGCAGGACCCGCGACTAGCTTGAGACGCTCCCCACGTTCAATGGTCTCGCAGTCGCTGTCATCACTCGCGCGCTGGGGGCTTTCGTCACAGGAGTCGTCGGCTCGGTCCGCTTCCGGCTGGCGAGGCTCTGGCTGATTCCCACGACAGGCATGTCGGCGCTTCTGCTCCTGGTTCTCTTCCTCGACGGCTGATCTTCCGAGCGTCCCGTGGATGCGGGAATTCGATGGCACGGCGACTCCGGTCGCCGTTTCTGGTATGATGTGGGTGTCTTCGGGGCACCTTCGGACACGGCGAAGAGAGGGCCCGGGGCACGAGTCGAGTGAGTCAGGAGGGTGCCGAGGCACCCGCGAGGCGACGGCGCCGGAGCGTGTCTCCGGGGCGAAACGAGCGTGAAGGGAGACGAGACCGCATGGCGAAGGTGGAGTGGGACGACAGCCTGTCCGTCAACGTCGAGCTCATCGACGAGCAGCACAAGATGCTCATCCAGCGCCTGAGCGACCTCCACGAGGCAGTCGGCGCGCACAAGGGTCCGAACGAGATCGTGAGGACGCTCAACTTCCTTTCCGAGTACACCGAGTTCCACTTCGGCACGGAAGAGAAGCACATGAAGGCGAACGACTATCCCCAGATCGCCGAGCACGTGACGCTGCACGACGAGTTTCGCGGGACGATCGCGAACCTCGGGGAGGACTTCCAGGAAGAGGGAGCGACGGCCGGCCTCGCCGATTCGATCGAGACACTCCTCATCAACTGGCTCCTCAAGCACATCCGCGCGACCGACGTGCAGTTCGGGAAGTTCCTGCGCGAGAAGGGCATC
>JALGVN010000213.1 GCA_025774645.1 bacterium | reverse complement strand
ACGATCGCGTGGAAGGCCCGGTACGCGGACGGCAGCACCTACCGTCTCCACGCCTCGTCCGACGCCACCCTCTCGCTCTCTCACGACGGCGTGACCGGAGGCGAGAGCTTCGCGCTCGAGCGAATCGGGAACAAGCTTCCGCCCGAGCTCGTCGGCCGCTTCCCGCACCTCGCCGGCCACGCCGCGCTCGTTCTCTCCGGCGCGGACCTCGCGCGGGTGCCCGAGATCCTGAAGGGTCAGCTGGCGGTCTCGGCGACCGGCGCCGACGGGAAACTCGAGGACGCGGTGGGTCTCCAGATCCCAGGCGTCCTCGACGACCTCTTCGCGTACGACGGGCCGCTGGGTCTGACGTGGGACGGGCGCGTCCCAACGGTCTCGGTCTGGGCACCGACGGCGAAGCGGGTGAGGCTGCACATCTTCGGGACGTCCCGGTCGACCGAGCCCGTAGACGTGATCGACATGGTCGAGGAGGACGGGGTCTGGAGCGCCACGGGCGACACGAACTGGAACATGCTCAACTACCTCTTCGAGGTCGGCGTCTTCGTGCCGCGGACGGGCCGGGTCGAGTGGAACCTCGTGACCGATCCGTACTCGCGCGGCCTCTCGAGGAACAGCGCCCGGAGCCAGGTGGTCAACCTGGACGAGCCGTCGCTCAAGCCGCAGGGCTGGGACGACCTTCAGAAGCCGCCGCTCGAGGCGCCGGAGGACATCGTCATCTACGAGCTCCACGTCCGCGACTACAGCGCGAACGACCCGACGGTGGCCGCGCCCGTGCGCGGGACGTTCCTGGCGTTCGCGCTCCCGTCGAACGGAGCGACGCACCTCCGCGCTCTCGCCGAAGCGGGACTCACGCACGTCCACCTCCTGCCCGCGTTCGACATCGCGACGATCGACGAGAACAAGGACAGCTGGGACGACCCCGGCGACCTGACGCGCTTCCCGCCGGACTCGGACCAGCAGCAGGCCGCCATCGCGCGGATCAGCGGCAGCGACCCGTACAACTGGGGCTACGACCCGTTCCACTTCGGCACACCGGAGGGGAGTTACTCGACAGTCCCGGACGGCCCGGCGCGCATCACCGAGTTCCGGCAGATGGTGGCCTCGCTCTCCGACATGGGTCTCCGCGTGGTCATGGACGTGGTCTACAACCACACGAACTCGAGCGGCCTGTCCGACAAGTCGGTCTTCGACAAGATCGTCCCAGGCTACTACCACCGCCTGAACGCGGACGGGTTCGTCGAGACGAGCACGTGCTGCCAGAACACGGCGACCGAGCACTACATGATGGAGCGGTTCATGGTCGACGACCTCGTCCACTGGGCCGTCGACTACAAGGTGGACGGGTTCCGGTTCGACCTCATGGGCCATCACATGAAGAGCAACATCGTGAAGGCCCGGGACGCGCTCCGCGCGCTCACGGTCGAGGAGCACGGAGTCGACGGGAACGCGATCTACCTCTACGGCGAGGGGTGGGACTTCGGCGAGGTGGCCGGAGGCCGGCGAGGCGAGAACGCGGTTCAGTTCAACATGGCGGGGACGGGCATCGGGACGTTCAACGACCGCATCCGCGACGCGGTCCGCGGCGGGAGCCCGTTTGCCGACCGGCGGGACCAGGGCTTCGCGACCGGCCTCTACACCGATCCGAACGGATTCAACGGGAGCGGCGGCGAGGAGCGCGGCCGGCTCCTGGGGTACATGAACAGGATCAGGTTCGGGATGACCGGAAACCTCAGGGACTACCTCCTCGTCGACCACAACGGCCGCGAGATCCTGGGAGCGCAGTACGAGGGTGTCGGCTATGCCGCCGATCCCCAGGAGGCGATCAACTACGTCTCCGCACACGACAACGAGACGTTCTTCGACAAGATCCAGTACGCGGCGCCCGCGGACGCGTCGCTCGACGACCGCGTCCGCATGCAGAACCTGGCGCTCTCCGTCGTGGCGCTCGGGCAGGGCATCCCGTTCTTCCACGCGGGCTCGGACATGCTCCGCTCGAAGTCGATGGAGGCGGACAGCTACAACTCCGGCGACTGGTTCAACAGGCTCGACTGGAGCTACGAGTCGAACAACTTCGGCGTCGGGCTGCCGTCGGCCGAGAAGAACCGCGACCGGTGGGACATCATTCGCCCGCTCCTCGGGCGCGAGGACATCACGCCGGGCCGGGACGAGATCATGCGCTCGGTGCACCACTTCCGGGAGCTCCTCCGAATCCGCAAGAGCACGCTCCTGTTCCGCCTGAGGACCGCCGAGGACGTGCAGGCCCGGACGCGGTTCCACAACATCGGTCCCGACCAGACCCTGGGGCTCATCGTCATGAGCGTATCGGACGAGGCGGAGGGGCTCCGGCCGATCGACACGAACTACCGGAGCGTCATCGTCTTCCTGAACGGGACGAACGAGGCGATCGTCTACGGCAACGACGACTGGAAGGGGAAGGGGTTCGAGCTTCATCCCGTCCAGCAGTCCTCGCACGACGAAGTTGTGCGAGGCGCCGCGTTCGACGGCGGGGAGGGCGCGTTCACGGTCCCCGGGCGGACCGCCGCCGTGTTCGTCCAGCCGCAGTAGGGCCGGTCACGTCAGCGCAGGCCGCGGCGGGGCCGCGGTGGGGCCGGTCGCGCCGGTGCGCGCCCGGCGGGGAGTTCCGTCTCGATGAAGAAGAGGACGCGTCGGCTCATCGTGGTCGCCGTCATCGGCACCATCCTGATTGGTTTCTCGGCTCACATGAGGGTCGCGTACCTCGCGACCCTGGTGCTCGTGGAGTCGGTAACGCCCGAGACCGACGGGCCGATCGCGAGCCTGATGTGCGACCCCCTTATCGAAGAGGTCACGTACGAGGTCGACGGAAGGACGGTCGTGGCGGACCTCTACCGTCCGGCGCGGGACGGCAGGCGTCCGGGGATCGTTCTCAGCCACGGCGTCGCCGCGCGCGGGCGGGACGATCCGAGGCTCGTGAACTTCGCCGACGCGCTGGCGCGGGCGGGGTACGTCGCGCTCGTTCCGGACTTCACGAAAATGAAGGAGTTCCGGGTCCGTCCGTCGGACATCGACGAGATGCTCGCGTCCTTCGAGTATCTCTGGCGGTCCCCGCACGTCCGGAACGATCGGATCGGGCTCTTCGGGTTCAGCTACGCGGGCGGTGTGGCCGCGCTCTGCGCCGCCGACCCGCGGATCTCCGACCGCGTACGGTTCTGCTTCCTGCTGGGCGCGCACTGCGACCTGACGAGCGTCGTCAGGTACGCGACGACCGGCATGTTCCGCGTCGACGGCGAGTGGGTCTACCTCGAGCCGCGCGCGACGGGGAGGTGGGCGTTCCTCCGGAACAGCATCGACCTGATCGAGGACGAGGGCGACCGCGAGCTCCTCGCCCTGATCGCGGACAAGAAGTTCGACGACGAGAACACGGACGTCTCGGAGCTCGTCCTCGGGCTGGGCGAGGAGGGAAGGGGCGCGTACGAGCTCATGGTCAACGCGGACCCGGACCGGACGTCCGCCCTCGTCTCCGGGATGAGCGAGCGCGTCCGCGACTACTTCGCGGAACTCTCGCCGAACGGCCAGATGGAGAACGTCCGCGCGCACATGATCCTCGTGCACGGCCGGGACGACCACCTCATCCCGTACACCGAGACCCTCGCGCTGGCCGAACAGATTCCGCCCGAGGCCTCGGTGAACCTGCAGGTGATCGAGTCGTTCGTCCACGTCGACCTGACGCTCGGAGGCGGGGAGGGCCCGGTGGGGTGGTTCCGGTCGATCGGCGAGGCTCTGAGGCTCTTCTCCGTCACGTACGATCTGATGGCGCAGGGATATCTGTAGGGCCCGCTGCCGGTGGTCCTGGGGGAGCGTTCCCGCGGGCGACTCGTTGCGGGAGGGTGTCCGGCCCGGCGACATACCGCACTGAACGTACGCTCAGGCCGGTTCCACTTGACAAGAGTTGTGTTTGCTGGTAATATCCGATACAGCAAGTCGCGTCGATCAGACGACGCCGTACGCTCACCGCACCAGAAACGCCGGCGCCGACCGGAAGGTCCGGGGATGGCATTGAAATCGCCTCTCGCGGCGGAAGAGTCCGTCGCGCCGTGGATAGCGTCTGACCGCCGCAGGTTCCTCGCGTTCCAGCGCGCGCTGCCCGCCGACGGCACGATTGCGTTCCTCAGGGACCACCACATGAGCGCGCCGTTCGAGCCGAACGCGCTCGACCAGCTCCGGAGCTTCTGTGACGGCGCCGACCGCGCGG
>JALGVN010000037.1 GCA_025774645.1 bacterium | reverse complement strand
TTCTCGATGACGTTGTCGGGATGCGTCCGCTCGGGATACTCGGGCGGGATGTTGAAGCCGTGGCGGAACATGTGCTTGAGGCCGCCCCACGACGTCTCGGCGCGAGGGCCGCGCCCGAATGTGTGGACGTCCTCCCACTCGACGATCTCCCAGAGCTCCCTGCCGCCGGGCCCGGTCTCGTCGTCGATCTGGATCATGAAGAGGCCGCCGACGCCCGCGTGGAACATGATCCGGTCCCCGGTCTCGATCGTGAGATCGACGTTCATGCTGTACTGCCACGCGCTCGGATTGCCGGGGACAGGCCCGGGGATCTCGACCGGGTCGCCGACCTGCGTGAGAATGAGACTCACGCTCTCGACCGGCGTGTCCGCTCCGAACATGTTCTGGTGGATCGCCTCCTCATCCTCCAGGAGCCAGGTGTCCGGAAGGGTCGGGTCGCCGCCGCACGCCTCCTCGCTCGGGAAGAAGACGAACTCCTCGGCGAGACAGTCCAGGTAGACGTCCGCGTCCATGTTCTCGTAGGCCTCGACGAGCCTCGCGAGCGTGTTCTCGGGCGTCGTTCGGTCCGTGTAGTCGGATGCGCCCGGGCCGCTCGTCGAGCTGCAGGAGAGGAGGGGTGCGACGATTGCGAGGAGTACCAGCAGACGCAGAGTGAACTTCATGGTTCCTCCCACGAGGTGCGGGGTTCCGAGCGAGGTCAGAGGGACTGAATCCGCAGAAAGTGAATGCAGCACATTATCGCACACGGCGTGCCGTTCGTCAATTGAGTGAGTGCCACCGGCCGAACCTGTCGACGAAGTTGACATCACGCAGCCACCGATTCGACGGCTCTGACGGACCCGGATTTGAGCGCGCCCCCAAGTCCATGCGCACGCGCGGGTTGCAGGACGGCCTCAACTCCCGAGCGGCTGAAGGACCGTCTGGCACGTGCCTCGCTATAGATAGGGGTAAGCGCTTGCGTTCCGGCTGGGACGAGGTTAGGAGCTGGGCGGGGCTGGCCCGAAAAGGGGCGGGTCTGCTTCCGCCCAGCACCAACCGAATCCCGCCGCACGGGCGCGTCTCCGCCGCGAGAGCGCGGTCCCAGGATCCCGCAGGAGCATCCCCGAGTCACCCATCGCCCCGCCCACCTCTGACAATCGTCCTTGCGGCCCCAGAAAGCGTTGAGTAAACTCACGCGTGGGACGTCTTTACATGAGGACGCCTCGTCTCGCACGAGGGGGCGGCCCGCCTGTTTCGCTGTCCGGCGGCCGCGTCCCGTGCCCCGAAGCACCCACACTCCGAGAGGCGCTGCGGGAGACACTGCGCGCAGAGCTTCTCTCGAGGAGGACCCGATGAAGCGCACGCTCGTCACACTCCTTGGCATCACGCTGCTCCTCCTGCCGGCCGCCGTGCACGCGGAGGACGGAAGCACCGGTCTCGCGTTCCTCAAGCTGGGTGTCGGGGCCCGTGCGATCGCCCTGGGTGACGCATACGTCGGAGTGAGCGGCGACGTGTCGAGCGTCTACTGGAACCCCGCGGGTCTCGCCGGGGTCGAGCACATCGACCTGATGTTCATGCACAGCGAGTGGTTCCAAGGCATCCGTTACGAGTTCCTCGGCGGCGCGCAGCGCTTCGAGCACCAGACGTTCGCCATCGGTCTCACGGGTCTCTACATGGACGACCTCGAGAGGCGCGAGGGTCCGACGTCCGAACCGATCGGACACTTCGGTGTCTTCGACTTCGCGTTCACCGGTTCGTACGCGCGAACGCTGACCGACTACCTCGACGTCGGCGCGAGCTTCAAGTACCTGCAGGAGAAGATCGACGACGAGATCGCTTCGGGGTTCGCCGTCGACCTGGGCGCGACCTACCGCGTCCCGCCGGTCGACCGGCTGACCATCGGCGCCGTCGTGCAGAACCTCGGCACGCAGATGCAGTACATCGAGGACAAGTTCGACATCCCGCTCAACTTCAGGACGGGACTCGCGTACTCGATTCCCGCCGAGACGCTCAGGGGCGAGTTCCTCGCCGTGACCGATCTCGTCGTTCCAAGCGACGGGAAGACGAAGCTCCACTTCGGCCTCGAGTACGTGTACGCGAGGACCCTCGCGCTCAGGTTCGGCTACCGCACGGGATGGGACAACCAGAACGTGTCGGCCGGTCTCGGCGTGAACGTCAAGAGCTTCAGGCTCGACTACGCCTACACGCCGTTCTACTCCGACCTCGGTGACACCCACCGCTTCTCGCTGGCGTACGCATTCTAGGAAGAAACTTCCGGGCAGGGAGACGCGAGCCGCGCGCGAGGCGTCGTGGCTTCGTTCAGGACGCGTCCGTGAGCGACACCTCGGGCGGTGTCTTGGGTGGCGTCTCGGGCGGCATCTCGGGCGGTGCCTGCGCCACGGCATCCGAAGGATCGCTCTCGACGAGGCTGCCTTCGGACCAGCGGAGCATCCTGAATCCGTCGGCCGTGAGCTCGACGACCGAGCGGTTCCACATCCAGTCTCCGACGATGATCGCGTCGCCTGCTTCCGACGGCCAGTGGACCTGGCGGTGGACGTGGCCGACGATGGCGGCGTCGAAGCCCTCGCCGAGCTTCGACTCGAGGAACTCCTTCATGGACGGAAGCGCGGATCGGATGCGCTGGTCGGTGATCTCGGAGAGATTGGACGCCCAGCGCGCGATCGCGGCGCCGGCACGCGGGGGGACGAGCGTGAACGCGGCGATCGAGACGGGGTTCCTGATGATGGCCTTGAGAATGCGGTATCCCAGGTCGCCGGACGGCAGTCCGTCGCCGTGCGCCGTGAACAAGCGTCTTCCGAAGTGCGTCTGACTTATTGGGTCGCGGTGAACCGTGGCTCCCGTCATCGCTGCGAACTTCCGACCGGCCCAGTAGTCGTGGTTCCCCCCCAGGAAACGGATCGTGGTCCCGGACCCGGACAACTCCGAGAGAGCTTCGAGAACGCTCCGGTGGGCAGCCGGCGTCACGGCCGGATACTCGAACCAGAAGTCGAAGAGGTCGCCGACCACATAGAGGAAAGACGCCCGCCCGCGGAGGTGGGCGAGGAGATCGAGAAGATCCCGTTCCTTCGCGGCCTCGAGGGACTCGGATTCGTTGCCCAGATGCGCGTCGGCGAGGAAGTAGACGGGTCCTTCGGTCATTCGGACGAATCTCCCGTAACCGGGCGCGAAACAGGGTGAAACCCCAGGGGCAGAGGCCGTGTCGAAATGCAGCGGGTACAAGCGGGAAGGGCGGAAACCCGCCGTTCCGAGGGGTGGGGAGTGACCCGAGAAAGGGCCCTAGTTTTGGGCCCGAAATCCGCTTGACCCGGCGAATCGTTGTTCATATAGTCGCATCTTATCGTTTGGGTTCGACCGGGCTCATCCGGACCGTGAACGGCTCGCGACTCTGCCCGGAAGCGCAGCGCAGCCAGGCCTTCACCCTCCGACACGGGCGTAAGTATAGGTCCGGTCTGCCTCTGCGGCAAGTGAAACCCCGCAGTAGAGGAGGAGTGTAGCGATGCCGAGCCTTTGGGAAGATGTCAAGAGTGCGATCGTCGAAGGGTACATGCACGCGTCGGACAAGGCCGAGGAGCTCACCGTCATCGGCAAGGCCAAGATCGAGATCCTGCGCCTGAACCGCAAGATCGCCAACACGATGAGCGAGATCGGCGGGCGCGCGTTCGACTTCTTCGAGAAGAACGAGCAGGACGCCATCCCGGGCGACGAGGAGATCCGCGGGGGCGTAGAGAAGATCCAGGCCCTCCGGCTCGACATCGAGAAGTGGGAGAAGGAGATCAACGAGGCCAAGGCCGAGAGGGAGGCCAAGGCGTCGGTCAAGGAAGGACCGATAGAATAGCCGAGGGACAATCAATAATAAACCCTCTTGAATAATTGAGCGTCTAATCAGTATAACTACTGAGGGGCGTGGTGAAGGGTGGGGGGCCGTGGGGCCTCGGGCAAGCCGGTCAGAAGGAGCAGTGGCAATGAGAAGCTCGGCAGGTTGGATAGGAGGAGGAGTCGTCCTCGTACTTGCCGGAGTGATCCTCGGCGTTGTCATCACGGCGAACTACGGATGGCAGCCGCCGTCGATCGCGCAGGAAGCGCGGATAGGGAACGAGACCGAGAGCGGGCGCGTCGCGCTGGAGTCGTCTCCGATCGCGGCGGGCTTCGAGAGTCCGTTCGTCAGCGTGGCGGAAGAGGTCCTGCCGGCGGTCGTGAGCGTCGACGTGAAGCAGACGGTGACGCGCTCCGGCCAGGACCCGTTCGCGGAGATGTTCCGCGAGTTCTTCGGCGACCGCTGGTACCGCGAGCGCTACGGCGACCGGGACGAGCAGCGCGAGTTCGAGATCCCGAGCTCGGGCTCGGGGTTCATCTTCGACGAGCGCGGCTACGTGATGACGAACAACCACGTCGTTCGGGACGCGGACGAGATCGAGATCACGCTCGACGACGGGAGGACGTTCGACGGCGTGGTCGTCGGACAGGATCCCTCGACCGACGTGGCCGTGATCAAGATCGAGGGACGGGACCTCCCGACGGTGAGGCTCGGCGACTCGGACGCGCTCCGTGTCGGCGACTGGGCCATCGCGGTGGGAAACCCGCTTCAGCTCAAGGGGACGGTCACCGTCGGCGTCGTGAGCGCCATGGGGAGGACCGATCTCAACATCAGGGGCGGTGCGCCGCTCTACCAGAACTTCATCCAGACGGACGCGTCGATCAACTACGGGAACAGCGGCGGTCCTCTGGTCAACATCAGAGGTGAGGTCATCGGCGTGAACAGCGCCATCAACCCGTCGGCCGACGGGATCGGATTCGCGATCCCCGTGAACCTCGCGCGCCACGTTGCGGAGGCGCTCATCAGCGACGGCAAGGTCGTCCGCGGGTACCTCGGGGTCATCCCCCAGGAAATCACGCCCGATCTCGCGGAAGCGCGAGATCTCGGCGACGTCGAGGGGATCCTGATCGCGAGCGTCGAAGACGGGACGCCCGCCGACGAGGCGGGGCTCGAGCCGGGCGACGTCCTGGTCGAGTTCGCAGGCGTCACGGTCACCGACGTCTCGCAGTTCAGAATGGCCGTTGCGGCGGTCGCTCCCGGCGAAGAGATCGACATGGAGATCCTCCGGGAGGGGAGAGCGAAGACGCTCCACGCGACGCTTCAGGAACGGCCCGATGCCCTGGCAGAGGCGCCGGTCCTTGAAGAGGAGCCGGAGGAAGAGGCAACGCGCTGGCTGGGGATCGAGGTCATTTCACTCGACGACCCCGGCGCGCGCGAGATGTCTCGGGAGTTCGGCATCGAGGCCGAGAGCGGGGTCCTCGTTGTCGATATCGAAATGGGAAGCCCTGCCGCCGACGCAGGTTTGCTCGTCGGCGACGTGATAGTCAGTATCAGCGACCGGGAAGTTCGTAGCCTCCGGGACTTCCGACGGATCAGAGACGATCTCGAGGACCGCGACAGGGCGATAGCGTTCATGGTCCAGCGAGGCGCCTACACTTACTTCGTGGCGATCCGGCCGGAATAACAAGGTGGGGGGATGCGCTTGGCTCCGACGCAGCCAGCGGAGCGGGCCGGCGGCAGTACCCCCGGAGGGTGGTGAGCAGAAATGTCGTACTACGGCAGCGGAGCAGAAGAAGACAAGAGCCTGGAGAGATATCTCCGAGAGATCGCGAGAACCCCGCTTCTGACTCGTGAACAGGAGCAGGAGCTGGGGCGGAGGATTCTCCGAGGCGACCAGACGGCGCGCGACGCGCTGATCACGGCGAACCTGCGGTTCGTCGTGAGCGTGGCGAAGGTCTACGCCCGGAAGACGGGCTCCCCGATCATGGACATCATCAATCAGGGGAACCTCGGTCTCATCGAGGCCGCGAAGCGGTTCGATTCGGAGCGCGGGCGCAAGTTCATCACGTACGCGGTCTGGTGGATCAGGCACGCGATTCTCAAGGGAATGGCCGAGCAGTCCGGGGCCATGCGGCTTCCGCTCAACAAGGCGGGCGCCGTGCGGAGGATGTGGAGGACGATGGAGCGGATGCGTCAGCAGTCGGGACACGAGCCGACGGACAAGGAGCTCGCGGCGGCGATGAAGCTCAAGGTGAGGGAGATCGAGGAGCTCAGGAAGCTCTCGGTCGGGAGCCTCTCGCTCGACGCGCCGCTCTCCAGCGATCAGGACATCGCGCTCGGCGACATGGTCCCCGACCCTTCGGTCGAGAGCGCGCTCGACGGGCTCCACTACGAGTCGCTGGCGATCGAGCTCGGGTCCGCGCTCGGCGAGCTGACCGACCGCGAGAGCAACATCCTCCAGCACTACTTCGGACTCGGCGGCAAGCAGAAGTGCACGCTCGAGCAGATCGGGCAGATGATGGGCCTGACCCGCGAGCGGATCAGGCAGATCAAGGAAGAGGCACTCGGGAAGCTCCGGAACGCCCCGGATCTCGAGGCACTGCGGACGTACCTGAACTAGACCGGCCTGAACCGGGCCGGGGCACAGAATGGTCCGCAGTCAACAACCGAAGCAAACTGGCGCCCACCGACTCCCCGGCCGGTGGGCGCTTTCGCAGCCGCCGGAGCGGGCTGTCGGTCCCTTTCGAATGACCTTGACGGCGCTTTACACGTTTCCATACTATCTTGTGTCCAAGTACTTAGAGCCCTGAGAACGTTCGCGCTCTAGCGCGGTGGAGTGACCGGACGAATGACTCAAAGCCCTAGGAAGCACTGTCTTCTGGTGTTTGGCTGTATGGTCGCCGCCCTGGCGGCCCTCCTCGCGGGAGGTTGCTCCGGCGAGGGGCAGCGCACGGTATCCACGACACGCGTCTTCACCGAACTCCCGAACGGCGTCACCATCATCACCGCCGAGAACAGGTCCGGCGCAGTCGTGTCGGCGCAGGCGTGGGTGACCGACGGCGCGATCCACGAGACGGCCGACGAGGCCGGCATCGCGTCCATGGTCGCGCGCATGATCTTCGACGAGACATCGACGAGCGGACCGGGAGAGATCACGAGCCGGGTCGAGGCCGTCGGCGGTGGGGTCAGCATCATGCCCTCCGCAGACTACTCGACGTTCACCGTGACGCTTCCCTCCGAGCACGCCGACCTCGCTATCGAGGTCCTGGCGGACGGCGTTCTGCACGCCGTCTTCACGCCCGAGCGCGTAGACCGGACGAGGGCGCAGATCGTCTCCGAGATCGGGCTGCTGGAGTCCAAGCCGATGGAGCGCGTGAACTGGCAGTTCTTCAAGCAGATGCTCGGCGAGCATCCGTACGCGCGTCCCCCGCAGGGGACGATCGCGACGGTGTCGGCGTTCACGCCCGCGAGTCTCGCGGCGCGGCACGCCGAACGGTACGTCGGGGCGAACATCCTCATCGTCGTCGCGGGCGACATGGACCCGGAGAAGACGGCGGAGCGTCTTGAGACGCTTTTCGCCGACGTTCCCGCCGGCGAGCCGGCGCAGCCTGCGGTCGCCGAACCCGACTGGCCCACGGCCGACATCAGGGTCGTCGAAAAGGGCGACGTGCACCGCGGCTACCAGATCGTCGGGTTCCCGGCGCCGGGAGTCCACGACCCCGGCAGCATCGAGATGGACGTGCTCCTGACCATCCTCGGTCTCGGGCGGAGCGACCGGCTCGAGCGCGAGCTGGTGGTGGAGCGGCAGCTGGTGAGCGGCGTGTCCGCCGGGTGGTACACGCGGAGGCAGGGGAGTCCGATGTTCGTCGTGATGGAGCTGTCGCCTGAGAACGTGACCGAAGCGGCCGACGCGACGGTCAAGATCTTCCAGGATCTGGCCGAGACGCCGGTCGACGAAGAGGAGTTCGAGAAGGCGAAAGCGTTCTACGAGTCGCAGCTGCTGTTCATGAGGGAGACCGCGGAGGGACTGGCGGGATTCTACGGTTACTGGACGTCGGTGGGCGGTCGCAGTGATTACGCCGACGAGTACATAGAGAAGATCGCGGACGTGACGCCCGAGGACGTGCAGCAGCTCGCCGCCACGTACTTCGCGGATTCTCCGCACGCGGCCGTGGCCGTCGTGCCGGAGTGGATGGACTAACACGGACGCCCTGGAGGAGAGAGGGCGTCACGCATTCGGTTCTCGTGCTCGAACGAAGGGAGCGACGATGGGAGTGGCGCTGCGACACAGGACAGCTGTAGCGGTCGTGCTGGTGATCCTCGTCTGCGCGTCCGTGTCCGTCGCCGGCGTCAAGAAGCATGAACTCCCGAACGACGTCACGCTCGTTACGGCTCCGCACACGTGGAACCGGATCGTCGCTGTCACGTTCGCCGTCGACGCCGGCTCGAAGTACGACCCGCCGGGACGTCGCGGCCTCTCGATCGTCACCGCCAACATGCTCTCGCGCGGGACCGACACCATGTCGGGCCTCGAGATCTCCGAGGAGCTCGACGGACGCGGCATGCGGCTCGAGATCCAGACGAACCCGGACTACGTCGTCATCACCGTCCAGGCTGCCGACACGCAGTTCGACGCCGCCGTCGACATCCTCGCCGACATGGTGACGCACTCGACGTTCGACTCCAAGCGCCTGCTGGAGGTCCAGGGGTCGCTCCACGATCGGCTCGTGGCGGAGAAGGACGACGACTTCTCGACCACCTACACGAAGCTGGCGAAGACTCTCTTCGAGGGTCATCCGTACGCCTACCGCGAGCTGGGCACTGCGGACGGGATCGACGCGATCACGCGGCAGGACGTGGTGTCCTACTACAACGAGCGCTACCTCGGCGGGGACTCGGTGATCGCCGTGGTCGGGAACTTCGACCGGTCGCACGCGGTCGAGAAGATCACGGAGGCGTTCTCGGACTATCCGGGCGGACGCGCGAAGCGCGCGACCTTCGAGCCCGTCGAACGCGACGAGACGACGGAGATCGAATACTACCGCGCCGGTGTAACAGGCTTCGCCGCCGTCGGCTTCCTCGTGCCGGGCATGTTCGACGACGATTACGCGGCGGTCGAGGTTCTGGCGGCCGTTCTGGGGAACGGGACCTCCTCCCGGATGTACCAGGCGCTCGGGCCCGACGGCGCGGCCATCGCCGACGTCGCCGGGGCGTACGCTCACGGGAAGTTCGAGCAGAGCGAGATTCTCTTCTACGTCCGGAGCGAGGACATCGACGAAGCGACCGACATCATCGATGGCGTCGTCGAGGGCGTGCACACCGAGCCCGTTCCGGACGAGGAACTGGCCCGCGCGGTGGCGCGCTTCAAGGGCATGGTCACGATCAAGGAACAGACCAACGCGGCCCAGGCCAGCCGTCTCGCCGTCGGCGCGATGGCGGGACTCGACGTGGACTTCATGGAGGAGTTCTTCGCGGAGCTGGAGCAGGTCGACGCGGGGGACGTGATGGCGGCCGCGAGGGAGTACCTCGTGAACCCCGTCAAGGTCATTCAGCGCCCCGGCCACGAGGCCAAGAGGCGTGTGAAGTCCTCCAGGAGAGGCGGAATCTGATTTTCGGAACTCCCCGTTGCGTGCTGGCGCGGCGTGGGAGTTCGTTGTATCATCCATCCCCGACCGCGGCATCGAGTGTTTCGGCCCCGTCACGCTCGTCGCGGGGGAACCGCTGTCGGAGGAACCCCTGTTGGCACAGCATGAACGCTTCGTGAGGCACGCGTGTGCGGCGGTCGCGTTTCCCGCCGTCCTCGCGCTCGCCTTCGCTCTCCTCCTCCCGGCCGTCCTCCCGTGCGACGCGGCGCACGCCGCGCCCACGATCACCGCGATCCGTCGCTGGAGCGCTCCCGACGCGTCGAGAGTCGTGATCGACCTCTCGGACGCCGGCGGGTACTCCACGAGCGTCCGCACCGGCCCCGACCGCGTCGTGGTCCTGATCGTCGACGGGAGCATCGGGGACACGCCGCGCTCGACCGAGGTCGGCGACGGCATCGTCGCACAGGTCAGGCTGAACCAACTCAAGGCGGGCGCCCAGGTCGTGCTCGACCTCCCGAGGGCCAGGCCGCACAACGTCTTCTATCTCAAGCCCTATCTCGACAAGCCCTACCGGATCGTGATCGACGTCTTCCGCGAGGAGCCGTCCCGAGGAGAGCCCGCGCCCACCGCGTCCACGAAGCCTCCGGAGAACTCGGGCGGGATCGCCATCCAGGAGACCGCCAACGCGGCCGCGGCCGAGCACGCCGCGATCCGGCGCGCCGCGCGACCGCGGGTCGTCGTCATCGACCCCGGCCACGGCGGCGAGGACTCGGGCACCGTCGGGAACGGGAAGCTCCGCGAGAAGGACGTCGTCCTCGACATCTCGAAGAGGCTCAAGGCCGAGCTCGAGAAGCGGGGCGGGTACAAGGTCCATCTCACTCGGTCGAGCGACTACTTCATCAGCTTGCAGAAGAGGAAGACGTTCGCGGACAAGCACGACGGCGACATCTTCATCAGCATCCACGCCAACAGCGCGCCCAACAAGAAGGCGGACGGCTCCGAGGTCTTCTACGTGTCGCCGCGCGGCGCGAGCGACCAGGCGGCGCGCGAGCTCGCGAACAGGGAGAACGCGGCCGACCTCGTCGGAGGCGTCTCGCCGGACGCCGACGAGGACGTCCTGTCGATCCTGGTCGACCTCAAGATGACCGACAGCGTGCACAAATCGAACGACCTCGCGTCGCTGATCTCGCGCGAGCTCTGCAAGGAAGAGCCCTCGTCGTGCCACGTGAAGCAGGCGGGGTTCGTGGTGCTCAAGAACCTCCAGATGCCGTCGGTTCTCGTGGAGGTCGGGTTCCTCACGAACTCGGGCGACGTGAAGAAGCTCAAGAAGTCCGACTACCGGACCCGCTACGCACAGCGCCTCGCCAACGCGATCGACAGCTACTTCGACCGCTACGCGCCCGCTCCGCCGCCGGGCGTGGCGGCGGGGACGCACAAGGTCGCTCCGGGCGAGACCCTCTGGAGCATCGCCCGCCGTTACGGGCTTAGCGTGGAGAAGCTCAGGGAGTACAATGGTCTCATCGACGGGTCGACGATCCACGTCGACCAGGTCCTCGTCGTGCACGGGTAGCAGTTTGCGGGGAGATCGCCACACGTGAACCTCCGGATGAGCATCGTCAACAACATCAACCTCAAGGTGGCGGCCGTCATCATCGCCGTCGTCCTCTACACGTTCGCGAAGGGCGAGCAGACCGCCGACCGTCACTTCTCGATTCCGCTCATCCTCAGGAACGTGCCCGAGGGACTGACCCCGGTGACGCACGTGCCCGAGTCGATCGAGGTCGTCCTGACCGGAGACAACAAGGACCTCGTCAGGCTGGGGCTCTGGGGCGAGCCGTACGCCGCGGTCGACATGGTCGACGCAGCGGCCGACCGCGTCCTCCGCGTAGGGCTCTCGGCGGCGAACGTGTTCCTTCCGCGCGATTCCGGCGTGTCGGTGGCGGGGATTCACGACCCGAAGACCCTCGACATCGAGATCGACCGGAAGGTCGAGAAGAAGGTACCGGTCATTCCCGTGATCGAAGGGTCGCCGCCCGACGGGTACTACGTGCTCGGCTCGCCGACGAGCGTGCCCGACTCGGTCACGATCCACGGTCCGGAGCGCGTCGTCCGGAACCTCGACGCCGTGCCGGCGGAACCGCTTTCGGTCGCAGGCAGGAGGCGCCGCGTCGAGGCGGGGCGCGCGATCGACTTCGACGAGCCGTGGGAGCTCCACTCGGTCCCGAGGGAGGTCCGCGTCACGATCGACATCGAGGGGACCGAGGTCGTGACCGTCCCCGACGTCCCGATCGAGCTCGAGCACGAGCCGGGTTTCGACTCGGTGACAGTCGCCCCGACCATTATTCAGGTCCAGGTGGCGGGCCCGGCGCACCTCGTCCAGGAACTGACCCCCGAGTACGTCACCGTCCGCGTCGACGCGCGGGGGCTCCCCCGGGGGATCCACGAGCTCGTCCCCGAGGTCGAAGTGCCGGAGGGCGTCGAGATCCTCCACACCACCCCCACGAGGTTCACCGTCACGCTCGAGTAGTCCCATCTGCTATCATAGAAGCTCGCTTTGACAACGCGGCCGGGCACGGCCGCGCAGGTGCCGGTTCGTGCTCGGCCGGCGTCGGTTCCATCCGCGCAGGGTGAGGGTTCATGCTCGTACTGGGCCTCGATACGTCGTGTGACGAGACGGCCGCCGCGGTTCTCGAGGACGGCGGGAAGATCCTCTCGAACGTCGTCGCGTCGCAGCTCGAGCACGCGGAGTTCGGAGGCGTCGTGCCGGAGTTCGCCTCGCGCGCGCACATGCGGACGATCGTGCCGATCGTGCGGGAGGCGCTGGGCCGGGCGGGGACGTGCATGCACGGCCTCGGCGGCGTCGCCGTCACGAACCGGCCCGGCCTCGTCGGGTGCCTTCTGGTCGGCGTCTCGTTCGCGAAGGCGTTCGCGTACTCGCTCAACATCCCGGTCGTCGGCGTCGACCACATCGAGGGCCACGTCTTCGCGACGAAGCTCGCGGACCCCGACATGGCGCTCCCGGCGATCTGCCTCGTCGTCTCCGGCGGGCACACCGAGCTCATCCGCGTCGAGGAATGGGGAAGCTACCGGACGCTCGGGAGGACGCGCGACGACGCGGCCGGCGAGGCCTTCGACAAGGTCGGGAAGCTCCTGGGCCTCAGCTACCCGGCGGGTCCCGAGATCGAGCGGCTCGCCGAGGGCGGGGACCCGACCGCGCATCCGTTCCCCCGCGCGATGATGGAGCGCGGGAACCTCGACTTCAGCTTCTCCGGGTTGAAGACGGCCGTCCGGTACAGGCTCGACGACCTCGGGCGCGTGCCGGAAGGCACGGAGCTCCGGGACTTCCTCGCGAGCTTCCAGGAGGCGATCGTCGACGCGCTCGTCACGAAGACGATGTGGGCGGCCGACGCGCACGACGTCTCGACCGTCGCGCTCGGGGGAGGGGTCGCCTCGAACGGCGTCCTCCGCGCGCGATTCGAGGAAGAAGCGTCGCGGCACGGGTTCGCGACGGTCGTTCCGGCGAAGAAGCTCTGCACCGACAACGGCGCCGTCATCGCCGCGGTCGGCGACTTCGTGCTGTCGAAGGGAATCCGCGACGGACTCGATCTCTCGGTGAGCGCATCAAGGGAACAGGCAAGAGCGTGGAGATCGTAGACCAGAAGCTCCGCAAAGACGCCGGTCCCGGCGTCCGGCACCTCAAGGTCGCCGTTCCGCTCCCCGTCAGGGGAACGTTCACCTACTCGGTCCCCGAAGGGCTCCGCGAGCGCGCGGTCACGGGCACGCGCGTCCTCGTCCCGTTCGGCCGGCGGAAGATCACCGGGTTCGTGGTCGGGTACGAGGAGGCGCCGGGTGAAGCCGGCGCGGCCGGTGCCACCGTGCCCGAGGGCGCCGCCGCGGCGAAGCCGCGGGAGCTCAAGGACATCATCGAGGTTCTCGACGTCGATCCGGTCCTCTCACCTTCCATGATCGACCTCACCCGCTGGATCGCGGACTACTACCTCGCGTCCTGGGGCGAAGTGCTCCGGAGCGCGCTCCCGCCCGGCATCAACATGGAGTCGCGGAGGCTCATCCGCCTGACCGACGACGGCCGGGACGCCCTGAAGGACGGCGCGCCGGGGGTGCCGGCGAAAAGGCGCAAGCTCCTCGAGGTCGCGGCCGATCGGGACAAGCTCACCGTCGCGCACGCGCTCCGCGAGGCGGGGCTCCCGCGGGGGAACCACGCCGACGTCGACGCCCTCTCGCGTGGCGGTCTGATCGAGGTGTTCGAGGAGATCAGGAAGCCCGCGACCCAGGCGGGACGCGAGCAGGTCGTGCACCTCAAGTGCTCGCCCGCCGAGGCGCGGGCGCACGCGGAAGCGATCGAGAAGAAGGCGCCGAAGCAGGCCGACGCCCTCCGCGAGCTGGCGGACGCCGAACGCGGCGTCATTCCCGTCTCGGAACTGACCGAGCGCGGCATCTCGTCCGCGACCGTCACGAGGCTCGCCGAGAAGATCTTGGTCGAGCGCGGGGAGCGCGACCGACCCAGGCTCTCGACCGGGCTCGAGGGATGGAGTCTCTCGGACGAGGGGCCGCTCACCGCCGAGCAGGAGCGCGCGCTCGAGCTCATCCGCGGGAAGATGAGCGCGGGCGGCTTCGGGATCGTCCTCCTCCACGGCGTCACCGGGAGCGGGAAGACGCGCGTCTACAGCGAGGCCGTCGAGGCGGCGCTCGCGGCGGGGAAGGGCGCGATCGTGCTCGTACCAGAGATCTCCCTCACGCCCCAGATGGTCCAGCGGATGCGGAAGGACTTCGGCGACCGGGTCGCCGTGATCCACAGCGGGCTCTCGCTCGGGGAGCGCTACGACACCTGGCGCGCGATCAAGGAGGGGATGTTCCCCGTGGTCGTCGGACCGCGGTCGGCCGTCTTCGCGCCGGTCGCGGACCTCGGCATCATCGTCGTCGACGAGGAGCACGAGCAGACCTACAAGCAGAGCGAGTCGCCGCGCTACCACGCGCGCGACGTCGCGGCGATGCGGGCCAAGCTCGAGGAAGCCGTCGTGGTGCTCGGAACCGCGACCCCGAGCATGGAGACGTATCTCAACGCGCGCGACGGGAAGTACGACCTCGTCGAGCTTCCCGAACGGATCGACGCAGGGCCGCTCCCCGAGGTCGAG
>JALGVN010000212.1 GCA_025774645.1 bacterium | reverse complement strand
CTTAGGACCGACTCCCGGCAGCTCGCTGACGTTCACACGCTGCGCGAGGTTGATCTCGAGTTCCCTCGAGTGCTCGGTCTCGCCGACGATGTCGATCTTCCAGCCGGTGAGCTTCGCAGCGAGCCGGGCGTTCTGTCCGCCCTTCCCGATCGCGAGCGACAGCTGGTCGTCCGGCACGACCACCTTCACGGCGTGCTCCGCCTCGTTGAGAAGCGTCCTCGACACCTTCGCGGGGTTGAGCGCTCTGGAAACGAGCACAGCCGCGTCGATGTTCCACGGGACGATGTCGATCTTCTCGCCGGAGAGCTCCCGCACGATCGTCTGGATCCTCGAACCCTTGACGCCGACGCAGGCACCGACCGGGTCGACGCGCTCGTCGTGAGAGACGACCGCGACCTTTGAACGTCCGCCGGCCTCCCGCGCGATCGCCATGATCTCGACGACCGAGTCGTAGATCTCCGGGACTTCCATCCGGAACAGCTTCTTCAGGAAGTTCGGGTGCGTTCTCGAGAGGATGATCTGTGGTCCCTTCGTCGTTTTCTCGACCGACAGCAGATACGCGCGGACCCTGTCGCCCTGGCGATAGCGCTCGCGCCTGATCTGCTCGCGCGTGGGCAGAAGCGCCTCAGTGCGCCCGAGGTTGACGACGATCCCGCCGCGCTCGATCTGCTGAACGTCGCCTGTGACGATCTCGCCGACTCGGTCCTGGAACTCTCCGTAGATCTGCTCCCGCTCCGCCTCGCGGACCCTCTGCACCACGATCTGTTTCGCCGCCTGGATCGCGTTTCTCCCGAACTCGTCGAGCGGCACCTCCACCCTCACCACGTCTCCGTCCTCAGCCGTCCCGTCGAGTTCGCGTGCCTCCTCGAACTCGATCTCGGTGATCGTGTCCTCGGGTTCGTCGACGACCGTCTTGTTCAGGTACACGCCGAGCGTGTCCGTCTCGTCGTCGACGAGCACCTCGATGTCGGCCGCGGGGCCGTACTTCTTCCGGGCCGCGGACATCAGCCCGGCCTCGAGCGCCTCCACGAGGAGCGCGCCGTCGAGCTGCTTCTCTCTCGCGATCCTCCTCAGCGCCTCCAGGATTCCGGTGTTCATCTCGCTTCTCTCCTCAACTCGAGTGAACCGGCCAGGCGGGCGCACCCGCCGCCGGACTTCGTTACAGAAGCAGTCTTGCCCGTGAAATGTTCGCCAGAGGTACCGGGGTCTCCGCCCCGTCCACGTCCAAGCGGACCAGGCCTGCGTCCGCTCCGAGAATCGTCCCCGTGAGGACGTTCTCTCCATCGACGGGCTCTCTCAGGACCAGACGAGCCTCGCGGCCGGTGAAGTGCGCGAACTCACGTTCCTTCCTGAGGGCGTGATCGAGCCCCGGCGAGCTGACTTCCAGAACGTACCGCGCCTCGAGAGCGAGTTCGTCGTCCAGAAGGTACGCGATCTCGCGGCTGACGCTCGCGCAGTCCTCGACCGTGATGCCTCTCCCGCCGTCGACGGTGAACCGAAAGGTCCTGCGCCCGTGCTCGACGACATCGTCGACCGTGACGAGCGTCAGGCCCATCCCGGCGACGAGACCCACCGTGAGATCGTACAGGCGCTCGTCCATCCGTTCCACGCTCGCACCCTTTCCCGGGCCCCATACGGAGAAAGTGGGCGCCCAGCCCACTTCCCGCGACAAAAGGTAGCACGGGCCCCGGCAGGGCGCAAGCGAAAACTTGCGCGGAGGGCACGCCGGGGGTGCCGCGAGGCCGAGCGCGAGTCGGGTCCTGCCCGGCCGTGGCGCCGCGGGCGTCCGCGGGCGCCGGGGCCGACGTTCCCCGACGGCTCGCCCTGCTAGTAGAGGAGATCCACCAGAACCCGGCCGACCTCGCCCAGGCTCTCGGGACTGCATTTGTCGGGGGTGTCTTCCGTGGTGTGCCAGCTCTCGTAGTGGGGATCGATCACGAGGACCGTGGGAATGCCCGCCCGGATCAGGGGAATGTGATCGTCGTACATCGCGGGGCCTTCGTGGTCGAGGAAACTCGCCGAGCCCACGCGCGCCGCCGCCTCCCAGACTTCGCGGACGAGCAGCGGGTGGGCCGCGACCGAGTTCGCTTCCATCGGAATGCCAAGGTCGCTGTCCCCGATCATGTCGATCACGACCGCGTACCGCGGCGCGTAGCTCCCGAGGTTCGCCGCGTAGTACGATGACCCGAGACACCAGTCGCCCAGACCGCCGCCGCTCCCGCCGTCCTCGCCGTCGAAGAACACGAGGTCGACGCCGACAGACGGCGCGCGCTCCGCCATGAGCTCGGCGAGCGACAGCAGGACCGCCACGCCCGACGCCCCGTCGTTCCCGCCGAGGATGGGCTCGCCCTGTCGGGCCGGGTCGGGGTCGCGATCGGCGATCATCCGCGTGTCCCAGTGCGCCGCCAGGAGCACGCGCACGCGCTCCTCCAGACGGAACGACGCGATCACGTTCGTCAGATCGACTCCGCCGGCCGGCGACTCGCTTCTGAACCGCTGCACGGCCACCTGGTCGGCGGTCTCCGAGAGCGTGTCGATGAGCCACGCGAGCGCCGCGTCGTGCCCGGGGCTCCCCGGGGCTCGCGGCCCGAACTCGCACTGACGCGTAAGGTACTCGAAGGCACTCTCTTCATCGAACTCGACTCGGCCGCACCCGCCGGCTGCGAGTCCGACAACGATCAGGACGACTGAGAGTGCCGCAGCTGCCCACTGGGGGCGATGTGGTACGGTCATTAGAACTTGAACTCCGCTGTGACGTGCATGCCGATGGTGCGCCGCGTCTGTTCGCGCTTGACGTCCCGGCTCTGCGAAAAGTTGATCTGAACGCCCCCGGATACGTTCCGGGAGAAGCTGTACGTCGCGTCGGCGATGACGGAGAGGTCTCTCGTGGACGAGGTCGGATCGACCTGCGACAGACTCGACTCGTCCTGAGCGGTCCGCGTCTCCTTCGAGCCCGTCCGGAGCGTCAGAGCCGTGTCGAGGTTGCTCGTGAACTTCACGCTCTGACCGAAGAACGGGAGTTTGAGTCCCTGAGGCGCGGAGAACCTGTAGTTGAAGGTGAGGCTGAGAGACGAGGTTGCGTCCTCGGTCACGGACCCCGCTCCGGTCAGACTGTGAGACAGCGTGCGTTTCTTGTCCCAGGCGAGGTTCGCCGTGAGACCGTTCTTGAACTTGGTGTCGATCGAGACGATCGGGTTGAAGAGCAGGGCGCTCCCCTCCGACGTGGGCGATCCCACCGGCCCGGAGTAGGACCGTCGGTACTCGACGCCGCTCCGCGCGCGCACGCTCTGGAACACGCCCTGCAGCGGTCCGATCCTCTCCAGCGCGTTCCACGAGAACGTCCCTTTGGTGGACTCGTTCATAGACCGGGTCTGGCTGATGATGAAGACCGTGTCAGACACCACGCTCTTGTACCACCGGCCCGAGTGCGTCCTCTTGTAGTTGCCCTTGAGGCGGATCTGGTTCGTGAACTTGAATCCGGTTCCGAGATCGAAGGTCGTCTCTTCGGTCCGGTCGTCCGCGTCGTGGCCCCGGTCGAGCCCCAGCTTGTACTTCCAGTCCGGGACGTCGTCGTGCGGAACACGATCGTATCTCGAGTCCCACCGCAGACCGATCCTCCCGTCGATCGCGTCCATCTCCCGGAGGAACGTGACCAGCGGACGCACCACGTCGCTCAGTCCGGGTCCGTCCCCAGCCAGCTGCTGCGGTTCCTCCTCGGGCTCCCCCTCACCCTCCTGACCCTGCTCCTGCCGAGGCTCTTCGTCGCCCCGCTGTCCCTCCCCCTCTTCGTCGTCCACCGGTTCCCCCGAGCCTGAGCCATCCGGCGTCCCGCCCGGAGGCTCTCGCTCGCCCGACGCGCCGACGGACCCGGCGTCCGGCGATTCCCGTCCCGTGCTTCCGCTCGTTCCGGTCCGCGCCGGCCGGCGTTCGCGCGGAGGCGGGCGCGACGGCATCGCGGCCGGGCCGGGTCCGATCAGCTTCTTCATGTCGAAGCTCGCGCGCAGCTCCTGGTTCGTCTGCGCTCTGATGTTGTGCACCTTGAACGGCTCGCCGGCCCTTCTGATGTCAGGGCCGTGGTTGTCCGAGTAGTTCGAGGAGAAGCTGTACTGCGGCGCGAACCACTGACCGAACTTCGGGTTGAAGTTGAGGCTGTTGGCGTACCGGCGCTCGGTCTCCGAGCCCATGTTGAGCCCGACCGTGACGTCGCCTACCACCTTGACCGGTCGGGTCAGGTCGCGCTTCGACGATGCGCTGTGGGTGGTC
>JALGVN010000211.1 GCA_025774645.1 bacterium | reverse complement strand
TGGGGCTGGTCATCGGCATTGTTATGATCAGCCTCCTGACGTGGGTCGTGCACTTCGTCGGAGAGCCGCAAGTGTCCTCGATCCTCGGAATGATCATGAGCATCCTCGGGTTCTTCCTGATCATCATCGCGGTTCCCGGGATCATCGCCGGGATCGGACTCCTCAAGAAGCGCCCGTGGGCCCGTATCTTCGCGCTCGTGATGGGGGTCATCGACCTCCTCGACATCCCCCTCGGAACCGCCCTCGGCGCATACACGATCTGGGTGCTCATGAGCGACGAATCTGTTCCCCTGTTCGCGTCCCAAGCTCAGAGCAGCTCGTAGCCTGATAGCGGCGCCGGGTGGATGACGCTTCGAAGGTCGGTCATCCGGGCTCTGCCCGGGGCCGGCCTTCCTGTCTTGAAGTGACCCTCCGGCCGCGCTAGAATCCCCGGAGACTGGCCGATCGCGCCGGCTTCCCTGAACGCGAAACGCGAAGGAAACCACACCATGGCTACCCCAGAGAGGGCGGAGAGCCTCGATTTCGTCCGGGCGAAGGTCGCGGAGGACACTGCGAGCGGCAGGTACGAAGGACGCGTGCACACGCGCTTCCCGCCCGAGCCGAACGGCTACCTGCACATCGGTCACGCGAAGGCGTTCAACCTCAACTTCTCCATCGCGGACGAGTTCGGCGGCCTCTGCAACCTCCGGTTCGACGACACGAACCCGACCGCGGAAGAGACCGAGTACGTCGAGTCGATCCTCGAGGACATCCACTGGCTCGGCTACGACTGGGGCGACCGCCTCTACTACGCGTCGGACTACTTCGAGCAGCTCCACGAGTATGCCGTCGACCTCATCCGGCGGGGGAAGGCGTACGTCTGCGACCTGAGTCCTGAGGAGACTCGCGAGTATCGAGGAACCCTCAAGGAGCCCGGCAAGGACAGTCCCTATCGCGACCGGCCGGTCGAGGAGAACCTCGGTCTTTTCGCGCGCATGAAGGCCGGCGAGTTCCCTGACGGCGCGAGGACGCTCCGGGCGAAGATCGACATGGCGTCGCCGAACATCAACCTCCGCGACCCGGTGATCTACCGCATCCTCCACGCCGAGCACCACAGGACCGGGGACACCTGGCGCATCTACCCGATGTACGACTGGGCGCACGGGCTCTCCGACTCGATCGAGGGCGTCACGCACTCGATCTGTTCGATCGAGTTCGAGAACCACCGTCCGCTCTACGACTGGTTCCTCGACGAGCTGGAGGTCTTCCACCCGCAGCAGATCGAGTTCGCGCGCCTCTACGTGAGCCGCATGATCCTGTCGAAGCGGAGACTCCTCCAGGTCGTGGAGCGGGGCTACGTCGACGGATGGGACGACGCGAGGATGCCGACCCTGGCAGGGCTCCGCCGGCGCGGTTACACACCGGAGTCGATCCGGGAGTTCCTGAAGCGCGTGGGCGTGGCGAAGACCGAGAGCGAGATCGACGTCGCCCTCCTCGAGCATTGCGTGAGGGAGGACCTCAACGCAAAGGCGCCGCGGGTGATGGCGGTGCTGGACCCCCTCCGGGTCGTCATCGAGAACTACCCCGAGGAGCAGGGAGAGGAGTTCGAGGCCGTGAACAACCCTGAGGACCCCGACGCGGGGTCGCGGAAGCTCCCGTTCTCACGCGTCGTCTTCATCGAACGCGCGGACTTCCAGGAGGACCCGCCGAAGAAGTTCCACCGGCTGGCGCCCGGCCGCGAGGTGCGCCTCAAGCACGCGTACCTCGTGCGCTGCGAGAAGGTCGTGAAGGACAAGGCGACCGGCGAGGTCGTGGAGCTCCGCTGCAGCTACGATCCGGAGACCCGCGGCGGCGACGCGCCCGACGGGAGGAAGGTGAAGGGGACGCTCCACTGGGTCTCCGCGGAGCACGCGGTCGACGCCGAGGTGCGCATCCTCGACTACCTCCTGCGGGAGCCGGATCCGGAGGCGGACACGGCCGCGGACGCGGGAGCCGAACTCGACGACCTCATCAACCCCTCGTCGCGGACGGTGCTCAAAGGGTGCAAGGTCGAGCCGAGTCTCGCGGATTCACCGCCCGGAAGCCGCTACCAGTTTCTGCGTCAGGGCTACTTCTGCACCGACAGCGTCGACTCACGGCCCGGCGCGCCGGTCTTCAACCGGACGGTGTCTCTGCGCGACACCTGGGCGAAGATCGCGAAAGCAGCCGCGAAGTAGACGGGAGCGGCGCTGCCGGGGACCGGCTCTCGGAGGAGTCTCGCGAGGTGGCAGTGTGGGTGACAGCGTGGTAGTTTCCGTCTCCAGAGAGGACCTCGCGCGGATCGCCGTAATCGGCACGAGCTGCGCGGGGAAGACGTCGCTCGCGTCGCGGCTGGCCGAGATCCTCGGCTCGAAGCACGTCGAACTCGACGCGATCTACTGGGGTCCGGCCTGGTCGGAGTGTCCGACCGACGAGTTCCGCGAGAAGGTGGGGACCGAGCTCGAGAGCGAAAGCTGGGTCGTCGACGGCAACTACCGGAAGGTCCGCGACCTCATCTGGAAGAAGGCGACTGCGGTCGTGTGGATGAACTATCCGTTTCCGCTCGTCTTTGGGCGCGCCGTCAAACGGACGGCGCAGAGAGTGGCCACCGGGGAGGAGATGTTCTCCGGCAATCGAGAGACCTTCCGGGCGGGGTTCCTGAGCAGAGACGCCATTCCCTGGTGGGTCGTGCGGACGTTCCGCCGCCGGAGACGCGAGTATGCGGAGCTCCTGACGAAGGACGCGCGCCCCGGCTTCGCCGTGATCGAACTTCGGGGCCAGCGCGAGGCCGACGAGTTCCTGGGGTCTCTAACGCACAAGCGCTGACACCAGGCGGTCGCGATCGGAAGGAGGAATGGATGACGTCGATCAGAAAGGCACTCCTCTTCGGGTTCTTCGTGTGGCTCGTTCCGTTCGTCGTCGCATTCGCCGTGTTCCCGTTCCGCGAATCGAATCGTGCCCTCTTCGAGTCCGTCATGGCAGTCATTCTCACGATGGCCACCGTCCTCTTCGGCGTCCTCTACATGCGGGGCGTGACGAAGCGGTTCGTCGTTGAAGGCGTCCTGATCGGCGTCATCTGGTATGCGATGAGCTTCGCGATCGACGCCCCACTCATGCTCCTGGGTGGTCCGATGAAGATGAGCTTCGGCGAATACGTGGCGGACATCGGGCTCACGTACATCATCATCCCCGCGGTCACGATCGGTTTTGGGTTCGTGGCCGCCTTGACGCGCAGATCGCTTCTCCGCGATCAGCAGACCGCCTGAGACGTACTCTCGAGGCAGACAGGTCAGGACGGAGCGAACGTGGCGTTCTACTCCGACTTCGCCGAGTACTACGACGCCGTCTTTCCGCTCGAAGAGGACGTGCTCGAGTATCTCGAGAGCTTCCTCGAGGAGGGGAGCCGCCGCGTCCTGGACGTAGGGTGCGGGACGGGCGACTTCTGCGGGCGCTTCGCGGCCATGGGCCTCGAGGCGGTTGGGATCGACGTGGACCCGCGGATGATCGAGACGGCGCGCGGGCGGCACCCGGACGTGGCCTTCCACGCCCTGGACATGCTCGACGTGGGGACGCTCGAGCCTCCGTTCGACATGGCCTACTGCATCGGGAACGTGGCGGCCCACGTTCGGCAGGGCGTGCTCCCGAGCTTTCTCACGAACGTCGCCGGCCTCCTCGAGCCCGGCGCCTCCTGGCTTCTCCAGACGGTGAACTGGGACTACATCCTGGGACTCGAGACGTTCGCGTTCCCCGACACCCGGGTCGTGATGGCCGGGGGCGAGGGAGCCGACACGCCACGCGACATCGTGTTCTCCCGGCGCTACGAGGACATCTCCGACGAGAGGCTCCACTTCCTGACGAAGCTCACGGAGAACGGCGAGACGGTCTTCGAGGGAGACGTCTGGCTCCACCCCATGAGACGCGACGACTACGTGCGAATCCACGAGGATTCCGGCCTCACGCTTCTCGGTCACTTCGCCAACTTCCGGCGGGACCCGTTCGTGTCCGACCGGCGGTCCTCGAGCGTCTACGCGTTCCGCCGACCCTGACGGTGTGGGCAGAGGAGGTGTCTCATGCGGCTCCCCTTCTACCAGGTCGATGCGTTCACGAGTGAGCTCTTCCGCGGGAATCCGGCCGGCGTCGTCATCCTCGACGAGGAACTGCCGGAGGTGACGATGCAGGCGATCGCGGCGGAGAACAACGTCTCCGAGACCGCGTTCGTCATCCGCGGAGCGGAACCGCTCCCGCTCCGCTGGTTCACGCCGAAGATCGAG
>JALGVN010000036.1 GCA_025774645.1 bacterium | reverse complement strand
GACCCACGTCACACTCCCAGTTGGGGGCGCCTGGCGCCGCCACCTGGTAGGTGCCACCGAGCTTGTCGATGTCGGCGTCGTTCACGAGGCCGTTGAAGCCCCAGACGCCGATGATCGTGGCGACGTCTCCGAGCCAGTAGTTGTTGGAGAGGTCGCGCGCGGACACGGCCGAGAGACCGTAATTCCGCGCGATGTCGTAGCAGAACGCCTGGTAGTAGTAGATGTTCCGCGGGACCACCGGGTCGGTCGCTGCCGCAAGCGGTCCGTTGTAGACCTCGACGCCCTCAGTGTGGTCGCCGGGATAGAACGCGTCGACCACGGGCCAGTTCGCCACGAAGAGCGGGTAGGCCGGGTACTCGCCCGCGTTGTCGAGGCGGCGCACCGTCACGCCGGCAAGGTAGAGGTCGGTGCCCATCACCCACGTGAGGTCGCACTGCTCGTTCCCCACGCCGGCGTCGAAGAGCGTCACGTCCGTCGGAATCGTGTTGTCCGCGATGATCGTGTCGCTGCCCTGCGCCGCGGGATTCCCGATCGGGTCGGTCGCGTCGACCGTGACCGTCACGGTGTCGTCGGCGGGCGTGCATGTCACACTCGTGATCGTGCTCGTCCAGACCGCGTCGCCCGTCACGCTGTTGTACGTGTCGGGCGGATCGGCCGCCCCGCCACCAAGACCCGTGAGGTCGGCGGTGATGTTCGGGATGCCGAACAGCGGATCGTCGTCGAGAACGGTCGCCGTCACGCGCGCGGTGTCGGTGTCCTTGATGTAGTCGTCGGTGTGACCGAGCGTGTCGTTCCAGATGAGAACGTCCGCGATCGTCGGCGCGTCGACGTCGACGATGAGGAGCCCGTCGTCATCGAAGAACCCAGTGAGGGCGACGTTGTCCGGGTCACGCGCTTCGAGCACCGTGATGTCGATGTCGCTCGTGCCGACGGCCAGACCGGTGAAATCGACAGAGAAGAGCGTCCCGGGACCGGTCACTCCCGGCTCGTCGCCGAGGAGCGCACAGTCGACCGTGATCTCGTCCGTCCCTGTCGTCGCCGCGAAGAAGAACGTGGTCCCCATGCTCGAGAGCAAGCTGCCCTCGACGACGCTCACTGGCGCCGTGCTCGCGATCGCGCCGTCCCACGAGAACACGATCGAGTAGCCGTAGAGGAGCCCGCTTCCGCCGCCGAGGTAGTTCACGTCGACGGTCTTCGTCGGGTTAGCGACCGTAAGGTACTCGGGGTCGGGATCGCAGTAGACGTTCCCGATGAGGAACGGCGTGTACGTGACGCCCGTCGAGACGTTCACGCCAGCGCGGGACTGCTCGCCCTCAGGCGAGAAGGCCTGGCCAGCTCCGCCTGCGGGGACAGCGTCGTCAGTCGCCGGGAACGGCGACGGCATGAGCTTCGCCCCGGCGGCCCCACCCCTCGCGGTCACGAGGGTCGGACCGGCAGGATCGCCCCACCAGTTGTCCGTCGCGTCCACGTCGTTCGTGTAGTTGTTGTAAGCGCCGTAGTCACCGCAGCCAGCGAGGTCGTTCCCGTGGGCCTCGATGTTGACCGTGCCGCCGGCGACCTCGATGTACTCGACGATGCCATCGCCGGCACTTATCGTGTTGTCGAAGATGCCCACGTTCATGAGGCCGCTCGTCCAGCCGGTGTAGTAACTCCCACCCCAGGGATCGATGTCACTTCCATAGAGATCGACGCCCGAGTACGTTCCATTCGAGATGACGCAGTTCTCGACGGTGAGGCCGATGCCTGAGCCCGGATCGCCGAGGTGGACACCGACGCTCCAGTCGCACTGATCAAACGTGACGCCGTCGAAGCTGATGACCGCGTCCGTCGTCGGGACGTGGATCCAGTTCCACTGGGAGAAGTTCAGTCCCATCTCGCACTGGTCCACCGTCCCGCCCGTAACAGTCACGTCTCCTGACTCGAAGCAGAGGATGCCCGTGGCTCCCCAGTCCTCGCCGGTGTACGCCACGCCGGTGACGGCGTTGTCGGTCACGAATCCGCTCGCGCCGTAGGAGACCTGGATGCCGTTCCCGGCATTGTAGTCGCTCGGAGCGTTGTCGATGTCGTTCCCGCCGATCGTGCAGTAGGCGTCCGGCCCCATGACCAGGAACCCGCCCTTCTGGAAGTTCGGGACGACGTTGTCGGAGAAGTCGACCGCGCACGTTCCGGTCACGCCGTGCGTCGCGGCCACGGAGACTACCCGCTGTGCTCCGGGACTCGCTGCGTAGAGCACGTTCTCGACCCGGCAGTCGGTCACAGACCCGTCGGCGTCGAAGAAGTGGATGCCGTAGAAGTTGTCGGGACCGAGCTCCCGGCCGTCGATCGTGAGTCCCGAGATGTTCACCGTTCCGGGACCGACGACGCCGATGCAGGCGTCGATCGTCCTCACAGTGGCTTCCCACTGCGTGATCGAGTAGGTCGTCCTGTCGATGACGTCGACCGCCTCGATGACCGTGAGAGGTCCGGCTCCGACGAGATCGAGGCTCTTGATCTCGATCTTGATCTGCTCTCTGTACGCGCCGGCGGCGACGTGAATCACGTCTCCCGAAGGCTGGGCCGCATCGACCGCCTCCTGGATCGTCGCATGGTCAGCGGGAACGTAGATGTCGTTGGCAATCGCCGGGATGGCTACCAGAAGCAGAAGCGCCGTCAGGAGGGCGATGCCACATATTCCGCTCGTTCTCATTCCTCTTCCCCCGCTATGCACCTCGTGTGAGTACTGCACACATCACGATCAACCGCTCTCCCGCTCTGCCGATGGCGTCACCTCCTGTTCTCTGGTCACTTCTCCGTGTCTCTCTTCGGTCAGTTCGTATCTCGAGGACACACACACGTATATGAAGCCATAGGGGTCGGTCGACCGACCCCCCGGCTACGTGCGTGTCTCTTTTCCCTGTTCTTCAATGATACCATATTGCGACTTCTATGAGAACCGTCAAGTGCGGTTCTTCGGGCGAATTCCGCCCTGAGTGGGCTGTTTCGCCCCGAAAGCGCCTCCTGCCTGGAGAACCTCCAGCAAACCTGAACTTCGTTCACCCGCGCTGCGGTCTGCTGCCCGTGCTACTTGAGAAGGAGCATCTTCGTGCTCGTCCGGAACTTCCCGGCCACCATCGCGCAGAAGTAGACGCCGCTGCCGACCGGGTCGCCGGAGTCGTTCCGGCCATCCCACACGACCTCCCGCCGGCCTCCCGCGATCTTGCCGTCCAAGAGCGTGCGCACGAGACGTCCGGTGACGTCGTAGATCCGGATCGCCACGTGGGCGTCCTCCGGAACGTCGTAGGCGATCGTCGTAACCGGATTGAACGGGTTCGGGACGTTCTGGGCGAGCCCGAAGGCGATCGGCGCCGTCGGGGAGGACTCGCACCCCTCGAGTTCCGCGAAGAGGTCGTCGTTCTCCGCCCCGCGGAGGACGGCCTTCTCGAAGCCGAGCGCGTAGCTCCCGCCAAGCGTCGCGAATCTGAGAACCGCCACGTCCCCCGATCCCCCGATCGTCGTGCCCGTCCCGAGCACCGTGAGATCGATCAGGAGCGTCCCTTCGTCGTCTCCGTGCCAGAAGAACACCGGGGCCAGCGGCGACAGCATGTGCTCGGAGAGCTCGACCGAGACCAGCGCGAGCTTCTCTGCGTCGTACCCGATCGTCGCCGAGAGCCCCTTCACCTCGGTGGTGTTCCCGGCGAGACGCAGCGCGATCTCGACGTCCCCGTTCTCGTGTCGAGTCGTCTCGACGAGCTTCAGAGCCAGCGTTTCCCCGGACACGCCCGGGAGGAACGGCACCACGCGGGGTGACACCACGCCGTAGTTCATCGAGAGAATCATCGCGTCCTCGAACTGCACAACGCCGTCTGGCTCAGGGACCCCGATCCGGCTCATGTCGTCGGTCGGGCCGACGTCGCACTCGAGGAAGTACCCGGTCGGCGCAGAGCCGTACATGCCGCCGAGCTTATCGACGTCAGCGTCGTCCACGTACCCGGTGTAGCCGACGTCCGCTCCCCAATCGCCCATGCCGGCAGCCACGTCCCCGAGCCAGTAGTTCGTCGCGCGGTCCTGAGCACTCGAAGCCGCCGGACCGAAGTTCCTCGCCTCGTCAAAGCCGAAGGCAGTCGCGTAGTAGACGTCGCGACCGGAGGACGCGGGCGCAGCCATGCTCGTGCCGCCCCAGGCGATCCAGGAACCGACGCCCTCGGTGGGGTTGGAGGGGTACGACGGAGCCGGCGTGTCGTAGGCGGGGTAGTCGCCCCAGGTGTCGTACCTGATGTCGACGCCGGCAATGTACCCGTCCAACCCGGAGGGATCGTCCCACTCGAGCTCGAGCTCCTCGTGGCCCGGCGTGGCCGTGAAGCCCGTGACCGGATCGGGCGGGGTGTTGTCGACGGTGATGTCGTCCGCACCGACGCCCGGTGCGCCCGCGCCGTCGGTCGCCGTTACCGTCACGGTTCTCGTCCCGTCCGGCCCGAGAGTGACGTCCTCGAGGACCACGATCCACGTCGCCGTGACACCATCGTACGTCTCGGCTTCGACGGCAGTACCTCCGCCATCGAGAAGTTCCGAGAGATCGGCGAGGATGTCGGCGGCCGTGAGCGTTGTGAGATTGTCGCTGACGCTGGCCGTGAGCTCGAGGTCGTCGCCGTCCTTGGCGAAGTCGTCCGTGTGCGGGAGCGTGGCGTTCGCGACGTCGAGCGAGCTCACGCTCGGTGGTTCGGTGTCCATGATGATCGAGTCGATGCTCGTCGTGGAGACGTTGCCGGCGTCGTCCCTCACATCGACCGACACGAGCTTCGTGCCCTGCGTTCCCGTCAGGGTCCAGGCCTTCGTCGGGACGTAGGGTTCCCAGCCCGTCCAGGGCTCCCCGTCGTTCTGGAAGCGCGCCTCCGCAACGCCGTTCGCGTCGGTGAAGTCGAGGTAGAGCGTGACGCTGGGCAAGCTCGTGTACTCGTCGTCGTTGTTGATGTTGAACGTGCCCGTCGGCGCCTGCGAGTCGACGGTCATCGTCCCGTCGGGGGCTCCCGGCGAATCCTCCACGTTCCAGGCGCTGTCGGTCGCAACGGTGTAGAAGTCGTAGACGCCGTCGACGCTCGTGGGGAAATCCACGATCGGGCTCGATGTGAAGCTCCCGTGACTCAGGTACCCGCCCCCGTCGATCTGGTAGAAGAGCTCGACGCTCGCCACGCCGCTGCCGCCAGTGTCGTCGGCGGAGTAGTAGACGTCGAAGAACGACTCGACCCACCAATCCGGCGGGAGATCAACAGAGGAGGTCGGCGCGATGTCGTCGTGCTCGTTCGCGGCGCCCGGCGTGCCGAAGTCCCCGTCCCCGTAGGCGTGCCAGGTGTCCTCAGCCCAGTTCGAGCCGACGTTGTTGTCGAGCGCGACGTCGACCAAGTACATGCTTGCGCCCGTGGGATCGGGGAACCCCGACCGGCCGCCATATGCGACGCGGTCGATCTCGACGGGGCCGGACATGAGTACGATCTCGTCCTCGGTGTTGTCGAGCGTGAAGCCTGAGTAGACGTAGTCGACAGAGGGAAGTCCACCGTTCGTCCCGCCGTCTCCGTTGTTCGCGAGGAGCGCGTAGTCGCCGGTAGCCAGGACCAGCGAACCTGTGATGGTAAACGAGTCCGTGCCGTCGTCCTGGACGACCAGGCCATCCAGGTCGATGCTCGACGCGCTCGCGTTGTAGATTTCGAACCACTCCCCGCTTGCGTCCCCTACCGCCGCGGGGTCCTGCATGATCTCTGTGATCACGAGATCCCCAGGGCTCGCCGGAGAGAGCTCCCAGACGACCTCCAGATCCGTGCAGACTGCGTTCGCTCCTCCGCCGGCATACGACAGCTCGGATCGCCAGAGGAGTTCTGTTCCGGAGGCTGTGAAATCGTGCCATGCCCCCGTCGAAGGCACCTCTTCCCAGTTCGAGCCGCCGTCGGGAGAGAGTTCCCACACGAAGGAAGCAGTCTCCGAAGTGGTCACGTATGCACGGAGAAACGGCTGCGGGGGCGTTGCGACGGGCAGAGACAGCGCGACGTTGGAGGACACGTCGAACCGGCGCTGCAGAACCTCGACCACCTGAAGTCCGGAACCGTTGATCGCCACGAAGGCGTAATCGCCGGCGACGACGACGCCGTTCGAGACATCCGGCGTTACGTAGCTCCCGGCGTCGGTCGGGCTCGTCGGATCGCTGATGTCGATCACCTGGAGGCCGGACGCCTTGTCCGCCATGTACGCACGGTCGCCGTCGACCGCGACGTCGAGCGCGACGTGCGGCGTGTTGTAGCTCCCGACGATCGTGGGATTGGTGGGGTCGCTGATGTCGACCACCTGCAGGCCGCTCGCATCGCACGCCACGTAGGCGTGGTTGCCGGCGACCACCACGCCGTGAGCGCTGCCTGGCGTCGAGACACTCCCCGCCAGAAGCGGGGCCGTAGGAGTGCTTACGTCGATCACCTGAAGACCGGAGCCGTAGTCTGCGACGAAGGCGTGGTCGCCCGCGACCGCGACGCCCCGAGCGCTCCCCGGCGTGTCGTAGCCACCAACGGACACCGGAGTCGACGGAGTGCTGATGTCAACCACCTGAAGACCTGCTTCGTCGTCAGCCACGTAGGCGTGATCGCCTGCGATCACGACGTCCCAGGCCCGGTGCGGCAGGACAAGACTGCCCGCAGACACCGGATTGATCGGGTCCGCCACGTTGACGACCACAAGCCCGGCGTTCATGTTCGCCAGGTAGGCGTAGTCGCCCGAGACCGCTACGCCCATCGCGTAGCTCACAGTGTCGTAGCCCCCGACGAGCGCGGGGTTGGTCGGATCGATCACGTCGACCACCTGAAGGCCCAACGTGTAGTCCGCGACGTAGACATAGTCACCCGCGATGGAGGCGTCCGTGGCGAAGCCTGGAGTATCCGCGCTCCCGGCGGAGGCTGGTGCGTCCAAGGGGAGGGCGACCCGGACCACGAGAAGGCCGGTGTCGTTGTCGGCAACGTACGCGTGTTCGCCTGCGACGACAACGCAGGCGGCCCAATCGGGCGTGTCGTAGCTGTCGACCAGCGTGGGGTTCGTCGGATCACTGATGTCGAGCACCACCAGGCCGGCTTCCCCATCGGCCACGTAGGCGTAGTCCCCCGCCACGGCGACGGAGCGAGCGTAGTCCGGTGTGTCGTAGACGCCGGCGGATGTGGGATTCGTGGGATCGCTGATGTCGACCACTCGAAGTCCGGAGAGCTTGTCGGCCACGTACGCGTAGTCGCCGGCGATCGCGATGCCGAGGGCTTCCCCGGGGGTGTTGTAGCTCCCCGCCAACGTGGGGACCGTCGGGGTGCTGATGTCAATCACGTACAGGCCGGAGGCGGCGTCCCCCACGTAAGCGTAGTTGCCCTCGATGGCGACGCCGACGGCTTCGCCGGGCGTGTTGTAGCTCCCGGCAGACGTGGGGTTCGTCGGATCGCTGATGTCGATCACCTGGAGCCCCGAGAACCTGTCCGCCACGTAGGCGAAGGTGCCCGCCACTGCGACCTCGAGAGAGAGGTCGGGGGTGGCGAAGGTGCCCGCCAGCGTGGGGTTCGTCGGGTCGCTGATGTCGACGACCCGCAGGCCGGAGAACCTGTCGGCTACGTAGGCGTAGTCGCCGGCGATCGCGACGTCGTATGCGAAGTCGGAGACCGCGTGGACTCCTGCGGAGACAGGGTTCGCCGGATCGCTGATGTCGACCACCCGGAGACCCGAGAGACCGTCCGCCACGTACGCGTAGTCGCCCGATACGGCAACGCCCTGAGCGACGCCCGGGGAATCGTAGCTTCCGGAAAGCGAGAGCTCAAACTCCGGCAGCTTGAGCTCGCCCGCCCCTGTGTCCCACAGCGCGGTCGTGCCCGGTCCGTCGCGGTACGCCGTGCTCGTGAAGTCCTCCGTGTACGTGCCTCCCGCGGCTCCTGCTGAGAGGACGGAGAGGAGCAGGAGGAACGCGAGAAGCGACGACCCTGGTCTGCTCGGCCGCGTCTTCATGGCACAATCCTCCTCGTGCGGGCAGTCCCGAGGGCCCCCGCCTGCGATGCCGCAACTGAATCCCGGGGAGGCATGTCCCCCCCCCGGGATCTTGCTGCCAGTTCCTACTTCAGCAACATCATCTTGTGGCTGTCGTGGAACTCCGCCGCCTGCATCGTGCAGAAGTAGACGCCGCTGCCGACCGACTCGCCGCTGTCGCTCCGGCCATCCCACACGACCTCGTGGGTGCCAGGCTCGACCGAGCCGTCGACGAGCGTCCGAACCAGACGGCCCGTCACGTCGTAGACCCGAACCGAGACCTGAGACTCGTGCGGCACGTTGAAGGCCACCTTCGTCACGGGGTTGAACGGGTTCGGAGTGTTGCCGATGAGACGGAATGCAACCGGCACATCGGAGCGCGACTCGAGATCTCCGAGCTCTGCGTGGAGAACTTCGTTGTCGACTCCCCTCAGGTCCGCACTCTCGATCCCGAGCGTGTACTCGTCAGTGAGCGCGCGGAACGTCAGGATCGCGACGTCACCGGAGCCCCCGACCGTCACGCCGGTCCCGAGAACGGCCATGTCGACCTGGACCGCGCCATCGTTCGCCCCGTGCCAGAAGAACACCTGACCGAGAGGCGACAGCATGTGATCGGAGAGCCGCGCCGATACGAACTCGAGCTCCGAGCTCTCGAACGCCACCACTGCCGAGAGGCCCTTCGCTTCGGTGGCGTTGCCCTCAAGCCTGAGAGCTACGTCGATATCGCCTGCCTCCGTCGCGCCGATCTCCGCCAGCTCGAGCGACAGCGCCTTCGTCGACTCGTCCGGGAGGAACGGAACAACGCGAGGAGCCACCTCACCGTAGTTCATGGCGAAGATCATCAGGTCCTCGAACTGGATCGCGTCATCCGGTTCGGGGATTGCGAGCGGGCTCCCGGTGTCGGTCGGACCCACGTCGCACTCGGCGTAGCCCGGCACACCCAAGGGCGGCGCTGCCCCGTAGTTCCCGGCGAGCTTATCGATGTCGGCGGGGTTCACGAGACCGTTGTAGCCGTCCCAGAAGCCGAGTGATGTCGTGACGTCACCCAGCCAGTAGTTCGTCGAGCGGTCCTGGCCCGTGCCAGCCGCGCTGCCGTAGTTGAGGGCCCAGTCGTAAGCGAACGCGCTGTAGTAGTGGATGTCGCGAGGCACGATCGAGTGCGTCGCGCCTGTCACCGCGCCCAAGCCGTCGAACGCTATGCCGTCGCCAGACGTCTCGTCAGCCGGATACGGCGGCGCCCCCGTGGTGTAGTACGGGTAGTCGCCCCATGCGTCGTACTGAACCTTCACCCCGTAGTAGTTCGTGTCGAGACCCGACGCGCTGTCCCAGCTGAGATCCACCTCCTCGTGCGCGGGAGCGGCAGCGAATCCGGTGATCGCACCCGGCGGCGTGTTGTCGACCGTGATGTCGTCGCTCCCGGTCCCCACGTTGCCGAGGCCATCGGTCGCCGTCACGGTGACCGTCTTGAGACCGTCCGCCGTCAGCGTCACGTTCGCGAGAGCCGCCGTCCACGTCGCTACGTTCGCCGTGTAGCTCTCAGCGGGCACGGCAGAACCGCCACCCGCCAGCAGCCCGGAGAAGTCAGCGACAATGTCCCCCGTCGTCAGGGCGTAGTAGTCGGTCACCGTGGCCGTAAGCTCCAGGTTGTCGGTGTCCTTTGCGAAGTCGTACGTGTGCGTCAGCGTCAGGTTCTCGATGAACGTGTCCGCCACCACGGGGTTCGTGATGTCGATCTGGATCTCGCCGTCGTCCTCGTAGAATCCCGACAGCGGGTTGTTGTTCTTGTCCCGTACCGCCACGATCGTGATGTCGACCGGGCTCGTCCCGAAGGCGAGCGCGTCGAAGCCCAGTGTGAACATCGTTCCCGGTCCGGCCACGCCATCGGCCGCGCCAAGGAGCGTGCAGTCGATCGTCCGCGTGTTGCCGGTCGCCGGGTACACAAAGAACTGCGTCGTCCCGGCATCCGAGAGCAGGGAGCCCTGGGTGATGCCTGTCAGAGTGGCCTTGGTGTCGTCCCAGGTCACGGTCACGGAGTAGCCATACATGAGGCCGCCACCGCCACCGAGGTACTCGACGTCGATCTGGCCGTCGGGCGTGTTCGGAAGCGAGGCCACGTTCAGGATGAGAGGATCGGGATCGCAGACGATGTTCTCGCTACCGACCTTGCCGATCCACGGATCATAGAGAACGTAGGTGCTCACCTCATCGCCGGTACCGGGACCGACTCCGGCGGGGCCACTTGCATCGCCCCACCAGCAGTTCGTGGCGTCGACGTTCACGGTGGAGTAGTTGTGGCATCCGTCTCCGGTGTTCCCCGTGATGCTGTTCCAGTTGAGGGCGATGTTCGACGGCGTGCCATCGACCCCAATGCCGTGGCCCGTTCCGGCGTGTGCATTCCAGGTCCCGTCGTTGCCGTAGATGACGTTGTACCTGGCGGTCACGTTCGAGGGGCTGTCTTTGAGGCTCAGCGCCCCGACCGACCAGCCCTCCGCCGCCACGTTCGTGATGGTGTTTCCCTCGATCGTCGCGTCGTCCGAGCCGACGAAGGAGATGCCTCCCTCGCGCGCGCCATCGACCATGTTGTTCGTGATGGTGGCGTGGTCCGAGGGGGTCAGCGCTGTCCACGAGTAACCGACCCAGATGCCGTGGTCGCCCGAGTTGGTCACCGTGTTCCCGTCAACGATGGCGTAGTCGGACCCCCGGGCGATGAACATGCCATCCGAGTAGTTGTTCTGGACCGTGCAGTCGGTAACCGTGAGATGAGTGAAGCAGAGGGCGTAGACCGCAGCGTAGCAGTCCTCCACCGTCACGTTGTCGAGCGTGCAACCGTCGTAGAAGACGTACCCTTCACCGATCTCATCGTGGGCGCGGTCGCGGTGAAGAACTCCGTACCCGCCCGTGCTGATCATGTCTCCAGTGAAGCCCTTCACCGTGAAGTTCCGCACCGTCACGTTCTCGGCCTCGACGTGAATGCCCGTCGGATAGTAGGAGGCGGAGCCCCCGACGCCACCGACCGCGCCGTCGATGATGGTCCCCGCCTCGGACTCGCCGATCAGGCTCAGGTTGTCGGTGGTGACGTAGACGCACTTCCCGGTGACCGGGTTCGCGCCATACGTCCCGTTCAGGACGTTGACCGTGCTGCCCACCGCCAGATCGACGCCCTCCTGGATACGAGTCTCCGACCCGGTCTGCGGGCTGTCGTCGTCCACGTGGAGCGTGGAGAAGTCGCCTGCGTAGCCCGGGTTCTGCGCCGCACCGCCTCCGAGCCACGGCGTGAAGTCGGCGCCAACGCCTCCGTTCGCTGATGCCTTCACGGTCGCAGCGTCTGTCGAGCCCCAGTAGTTCGCGGACGCATCAACCGTTTCAGTCACAAGGCTCGTGTTGACCTTGACGCCGTAGTTGGCGTTGCCGCTCAGGTCGTTGTCAGTGATTGTCACTCGCTCGGTGTCAATCACATGGCGGTCGACGTTCACACCGGTGTCGACGCTGCCAGTGATCACGTTTCCGGAGATCGTGATGTCCTGACCCTTGATGCTGATGCCGTATCTCAGCGAGTTCGTGATCGTGTTATCGGTGATCGTCACGAACGTCGTCGAGCCCCAGTAAGAAATCGCGTCCTTGTTGCCGTCGAACGTATTGCCCGAGATTGTGATGTTGTCAACGTTGCTGCCCGTGGCCGCCTTCGCGTTGACGAAGCCGGTGGCTGTGTTGCCGGTAACCTGCACCTGCGAGCACCCGGTCATGTAGAACGCGCTCTCATCCCCCGCCGGGCCCGTCCCGAGCGTCGCGTGGTTGTTCGAGATCGTGACGTTCATACCGGGATTCGGCTGGACAACGACGGCGTTCTTGTTCACCACCATGCGATTCCGATCGATGACCTGGTTCGCGGCGCCCTTGGAGAGCACAGCGGTGAACCCGTCCATGATGTTGTCACTGATGGTGATGTCGTCGTCCCAGCACCTGATGATCGACTCGTCCGCATAGTGAGAAATGGGACTCCCTATCAGGGTGAATCCGGAGATCGAGGCGCCCGTCACTCCGCTCGGAATCTCGACCGCCACATTCGGGTTCGTCACACCGATCCCGGTGATGTCCACGATCGACTCGTTCGCCGGGGTCGTCCGAGCGCCGCCTGCCGTCGGATCGACGCCGAACTGGGCCCCGCGCAAATCCACGGAGGCGCTGATCGTCAGTCTCTCCGCGTACGTGCCAGCCGCCACCTCGATCACGTCGGCAGGATTCGCCGCGGTGATCGCCGGCTGGATAGCGAAGAACCACGTGTCCTGCATGACGTTGTGCACCGGAGCGTTCAGGTCCGCGACTGCGTAGCCGTAGTCCTCGTCGCCGACGGACCCGTCGTTGAACTCACCATCGTAGTGGATGCCGAACAGTCCAGCGCCTAGATCGGTGATCGAGCACTCCTTGAGGCTCAGCCGGTCCGGCGTGAGGGACCCATCGACTCCGGGAAGGAGAGGATTGCTGTGGTCGTAGAGGAAGGTCCACGACCCTGCGCCCGCGTTCAGAGTCGAAGAAGTCGCGAGCTGTACACCGGAGTCGTCCTGAGCGACGAGGAACATTCCGTAGTCGCCGCTCGGGAGGACCGCGATACCTCCTGTAGGTGAGAAACCCGACGCGTACCCCGACTCCGCCTTCGCGAACGCCGTGATCTCCGTCGTCCCGTCCGGCGAGTAGAACCGAGCATCGCCCGCGGCACCTCCGGAGTTGCAGTAGAGGAGGTTTCCCCCGCCGTCCTGGTACCAGAAATGGACCTTGCCGCCTATCGGGTCGTCGTAGACCGCGGCGATCCCAGCTCCGTTGTCCGTGTTCAGGCCGAGATTGCCCTGCCCGGCCCACGTCACCCCTCCGTCGATCGAGAGGCTGTAGTCCGTCACGGACGGGCAGTTGTTCGAGTACATGATCCAGTTGCCGGCCGACATCTCATACACCGTGGGATGGCACGAGCCGGAGTATCCGGTCAGCACCGTCCCAGTCGCCGGGAACTGATTGTAGTCACCCGCCGAGACCACGCGGGTGAACGCCGAGGCGTTGTTGCGGTCCTCGAGGTACATGACATAAGGATCACCGGCCGTTCCTGCGCCGGTGACACTCAGATACCGAATCTCGTATCCCGGGAATGCCCCGGTGACTGGATTCGGCTGCTTGCCGTAGTCTGTGACCGCGTGCGCAGTCGTCGCGCAGACGACCAGCGCCATCACAGCCGCAAGCATAAGGACGGTTGACGTGCGGTTCATCTTCTTGCTCCCCGGCCTTGTAGGCCTACTTCCTGCCTCTGTCTAGCACCCGCCTGCCATCCAGCGGACGCCGCTGGCTGTCAACCTTCTCCCGCTCTCGCTTGACACCCCCTTCGCGCTCTCGTATATTGCGCAACGAAGCGCGGGTACGCGCGCCTTCCTCAGGCATCGCGTTCCCCGCTGTCCACGGGCGGCTGGGCCTGGCTGCGAACCCAATCTCCAGTCGCCCGTCTCTATTTCCCTGACATTCAGCGGTGTGCCGTCGGTTCGGGTCGACCCCCTGTCGATCAGCTCTCCCACACCATCGAGGCCGCCCCTCTTCCGAGGCGCTCTAATGATAGCGCACAGTGAGCCGTTGGTCAATGCGAATCGCTACAAAAGCGCATCAAATCCGCTCGTAGTGAGCGACTGCTCAGTTGTGCCCTTCCTGACAAGCACACGCGAAACAGACTGTCATCACCCTGAAGGTATCGCTTCTTGTGCCGAATCATACGATAGCCCGGCACGAGGCCGGGCTATCGCGTGCTTCGGGATCTCATTCGACGCATCGGGGTAGGCCCGGACGAAACTGCAAGCCGGGGGGTCGGAGCAGAAAACGCCCGGGCCTCCCCATGAACCTTCCCGGAGAGCGGTACGGGAGAGGTTCATTGCGCTGTATCCCGCTCGCGGCCGAAGGCCGCCTCTTCCCACCCTCCTGCTGGTGCCGTCCGGCGCCCGGCCGTCCGACAGCCCAAACCCAAGAGGGCACTCACACGTACTACTTCAGAAGCATCATCTTGTGGCTGTCGTGGAAGTCGGCCGTCTGCATCGTGCAGAAGTAGACGCCGCTTCCCACCGACTCGCCGTGATCGCTCCGGCCGTCCCACGCAACCTCGTGGACACCCGGCTCGATGGTACCGTCGACCAGTGTCCGAACCAGACGACCCGTCACGTCGTAGACCCTCACCGAGACCTGAGCCTCGTGCGGGACCGCGAACGCGATCTTGGTCATCGGGTTGAACGGGTTCGGCGTGTTCCCGACGAGACGGAACGTCATCGGGACACCGGGCTTCGACTCGTGATCCTCGAGCTCAGCGTAGAGGTTCTCGTTGTCCGCACCCCGCAGATCTGCGCTCACGAACTCGAGCGCGTACTCGTCTGCGAGGACCCGGAACGTCAGGATCGCCACGTCACCCGAGCCTCCGAGCGTCACGTCGGTGCCGAGCACCGCCATGTCGATCTGGACGGAGCTCTCGTTCGCACCGTGCCAGAAGAACGTGCGGCCGATGGGTGACAGCATGTCGTCCGAGAGCCTCGCGCTTACGAACTCGACCTCGTTCGAGTCGAACTCGATGAGCGTCGAGATGCCCTTCACCTCG
>JALGVN010000210.1 GCA_025774645.1 bacterium | reverse complement strand
GATGCCGAGGAGACAGGGGATCGTCCACAGGCACAGAGCGGTGACGGCCGTCCCGCGGTACGTCGACCACCGCTGGAACGCGAAGAAGAGCGGGAAGTAGACACCCAGGGCGAACGCCATCATCCCGGCGACGAAACCGAACGGCCTCTTCCGCAGGAGACCGACGATCGCGACGAGAGTGATTGGCAGCGGCCACAGCATGTCGGCCAGAGCCAAACCGCGGCTCTCCTCCGCCCAAGCACGCTCGACGGGATCGTCCCCAAACCTCTCGTTCTGCACGCCGAGATCGACGGCCCGATCCCAATCGAGCAGCGAGTACGCCTGCATCCCCCAGGCCATCATGAGGAGGGCGAGCGCCACGAGCGCGACCCATACACCCAGTGGAAACGGACCCGCCTGACTCCTGAGAGACCCCATCGAAGACTCCTTACAGCTTCTCCGCGTGGACAATCCTCTCGATCGGCATGGACGCAAGATCCCGCCCTGTCGGCTTCACGTACCGTTCGGCAAGCTCTTCGTAGCCGAGGTGCTCCAGCACACGCCAGCCGTACTCGCTGAGGAAGTCGGCCACCTCCTCGGGATCCATGCCGAAGAGCCAACTCTCGTCTTTCAGGAGCATCCTCTCATAGAGGTACTCCAATCCATGGAGAACACTCCCGTCGATGAAGTCCCTGCGAACGTACGTGAACACCACGCGGCTCCCCGCCGGCGCCCCGGCCAGGAGATCGAACGTCGCCTGGAGACCGGCCTCGGTCAGATACTGGGTGACCCCCTCCAGGATGAAGAAGGTCCTCGTGTCGGCCGCGTAGCCGTGTGATGCCAGCACCGCCCCCAGTTCTTCGCGGTCGAAGTCGATCGGCACCAGGGTCACGTGAGCCGGGACTTCCTGGAACACCGTCTTCAGTCTCAAGCGCTTGGCATCGATGTTCTCTCGCTGGTCGACCTCCCAGACCGGGACTTCGACCAGAGCCGGAAGCCGGTAGGCCCGAGTATCGAAGCCGGCCCCAAGGTTCACCACCGTCTCAGTCTGGCCGCCCGCCGCTTCGGCCACTCTGTCATCGATGTAGCGCTTCCGGCACAGGACACCACCCCAGATGCCCGGGACCTTCTTCTCTGTTGCCCTGATCATCCTGTCCCTGACGGAGGAGAACCGCATCAGCGAGACGTAGACCCTCATGCCGAAGGGCAGAATCCGATAGGCCAGGTCGTCGCTGATGATGCGCATGTCCTCGGGGACGTGCTGCTCGATGGCGACGATCGTCGTCGGACCTGCTCCCGTCTTCGCTGCCTGTCGAGCCAATCCGCCTCCTCCGCTAGCCGGGCAGTTCGTCCACCGCCACCGGCTGCTTCTCGCGCGCATTCAGCCAGTCCGATATCTCTTCCAGCACGGACGCCTTCTCCGGCTCGTTCATGATGTCGTGGTAGAGACCATCTAAGACGCGGAGACGCTTGTCCGCCGATCGAACGAGCTCGAAGAACTCCCTGCTTCCCTCGATGTCGGCGACCTGGTCCTCGGCTCCGTGCATCAGGAGGAGCGGGGTTGAGATCCTCTCCGCCTCTCGCTGAACTCGCCAGATGGCCCGCACGATCTCCGACGCAGTTCTCGCGGGAGTGCTGCCGTGGTGGACGAGCGGGTCCGTCTGGTAGTCCTCGACGACGGCAGGGTCACGGGAGACGGAGGCGCTGCGGACCCCGGCCATTGGGAAGTGTGGAAGCAGCCGGCCAAGTACGAGGGAGGCTCGTATCTCGAACTCCGAGAAGTCCTCACCGAGCTTCACAGCGGGAGCGCTCAGCACCAGCCCCGAGAGCTCAGCTCGGTCATCGATCGCGAAGAGCGATACGACCAGCCCTCCCAGGCTGTGAGCGAGGAGAAACACGGGCTTCCCGGGCCACCTGCGTGTCGCCCGACGAAGAACCACCTCGAGATCGTCCAGCCAGTCATCGAACGTCCTGATGAAACACCGCTTCCCCTGCGAACGCCCGTGACCGCGCAGGTCGAACGCCTGGACGGCGTACCCGCTCCTCGCCAAGTGAAGCGCCGTCGACTCATAGCGCCCGCAGTGATCCCCGTAGCCGTGGACGATCACGACAAGCGCCCTGGGCGCCTCGGGTGACCACGACTGCTCGAACAGCTGAAGGCCGCCGTTCGCCTCGAAGAGGTCTTCGCGATGGTGGATCGTCGTGGAGGACTGCGCCATTCGCATCACCCTCGATCGGGACTGCCGGTGTCACGGAGAGAACCGCACGCGCAAGCCTGTCCCCGCGTGGAGTTACTCCTCCAGCAGGCTCCAGTTCACCTGGGGGTCCGGATACGACTCACGGAGGTACGCGGTCCACTCGGCGTCCATCTCCGCGATGTCCTTCCCGAAGACCGTCGCCATCCTCTCCGGTCCGCGGTGCCAGAGTTCCCGGAGCTTTGTCGTGCCGTATCGTTCGATGACGTAGCCTGCGAAGCTTCCGGCCTGGGTGTATGCCGTCCACTCGTCGTAGGTGTCGAATCCGGCGATGAGCGGGGCGAGCGGAATAAGCTTCCCCTGGCGGGCCAGGTCGGCCGCCATCTCGTGGATCGGGTAAGATCGAATGGGACCTCCGGCGTGCATCGCGAGCACCTCGGACATCCACCCGATCTTCGTCCTCTCGTTGGGCGGTCCCCACAGGTTGTGCGAAAGAACGTGCATGAGCTCGTGGCGGTCGCTCGTGGAGTCGGCGCCGTCACGCACGCGCAGGAACGCGTTCGCCTCGGGCACCCCCAGCCCGCTCCACGTCACGCCGGCAGCGCGCGCCATCTCTTCGCGAGACCGCAGGTAGAACGCGTCGATGCGGGGACCGAACTCTCCCGCGTCGAGTATTCCGATGCACCGCTCGTATGACTCCTCGAGGTCGGTCTGCACGCGGACCGGGTCCTCCGACGCGTACGTACCCGGCTGGCTGTGAATCCGGAAGTGCTCCGTCTGGCTCGTCTCGAACCCGAATGCGGCGTTCTGAGAGAGGACGGCCGCCATTCCAATGGGGCCGTCCGAGGTCACGGCCTCCGGTTCCCCGGCGCACCCGAGGAGACAGCCGCCTGCAATCAGGAGGGCAACTATCTTCAAGTCGTGACTCCCGGACGGACTTCCCCGGCGAGGTGGCACGTGAGCATCCGGTCAGCCGCGTCGCCAGGTGTGTGCCCGCCGCGCTGACTGTTCCCCCCGCTCTACCGATAGCTCGCCTTGATCCTCCCCCACGTGCGGTCCTCCACCGCGCTGCCGCACGCGTCGCAGTCAGCATCCTGCGAACCGACGAGGCTGGGCCAGGTCACGCCGGGAAGACACGGCGAGTCCTCACAGAGCCTGACGTTGCCGTGCGCGATGTCGCAGAACCGCGGGTCGGAGTACTCGATGTCGGTGAAGTTGCCGCCGCAAAGCGCGTCGCCGCCCTCGTTCCCGAAGACGAAGCAGTGGTTGAAGTTCGGAGTCTCCGTGCCGTCCTCGCAGTAGACCGGCAATCCGACCGTCGCGAAGGCGAAGATGCAGTACTCGAACGTGGGCGACGCGCCATCGAGCCACACATGGTGGTTGTCGCTTCCGACGAACGTGCAGTTGGTGACGATCGGGGCCGCGTCGTAGACGCACTGGAGCCCCCCGGCCGCATTCCAGTTCCCGACGTTCCCGACGAACGTGCAATCGGTGATCGTCGAGCTGCTCGTGCCGGTCATGTGAACGCCTCCGGACGCACCGGAGATGTTGTCGATGAACTCACAGCTCGTAACCGCGATCGTTGATCCGGAGGTGTGCAGGCCTCCGCCGACACCGTTCGAGACTCCGTTCTCGTAGAATCCGCACTGAGTGAACGACGCCCCGTCGGAGTTCACGAGAGCGGCTCCGGCGCCCTGCCTGAACCCCGCCGTTGTGTTCTCGAAGAACTGGCAGCGAAGGAGCTCGGGCGACGAGTAGCTTGAATAGAGACCTCCACCATTGAAGTCGGACTCGTTCTCGGTGAAGATGCCGTTCACAATCCGCGGCGACGAACCGGAGAGACACGCCACCCCCCCACCAAACCCGTCCGCGCGTGCCGGGTCGACGGCGACGTTCCGTTTGAACTCGCAGTGGGCCACTACGGGAGAGGAATCGTTGCAGCAGAGACCCCCACCATACCCCTGCGCCGTACCGTCGCGGAACTCGCACCACTCGAACCGGGGGCTCGAGCCGGGTGCGCAGTACGCTCCAGCACCAGTGTCGGCGATAGCGTTCGCGACCGTGAAGCCGCTGACGACGGATGCCGTGTCTTCCCCGGAGTGGAAGAAGAACCCGCGAC
>JALGVN010000209.1 GCA_025774645.1 bacterium | reverse complement strand
TCGACTTCGCGGGGGACGCGCTCCTGGGCGTCGAGCCGCGGCTCCAGTCGCTCGGCTGGTTCGAGTGGGAGCGGATCTGCGACGTTCCCGAGTGGAAGCTGGACGAGCTCCAGGTCAACGGCGAGGCTAGGGCGGGGAAGCCACTCTACAACCTCAACAACATCTACCGCGTCCGAATTCCGGAGGGTCACGACGTCTGGGCGCTCTCCCGGGATCTCGAGGCGCTTCCCGGCGTCATGTCGGCGCGCCCCGTGCCCAGGCCGACGGCGCTCCCGATCCCGCCGAACTACGTGCCGTCCCAGGGCTATCTCCGTCCCGCGAGCTCGACGCCGACGGGGATCAACGCCGACTACGCGTGGACGCAGTCCGGCGGCGACGGGACCAACATCACCGTCATGGACCTCGAGTACAGCTGGAACTACGACCACCAGGACGTGACGCAAGCGTCGGGCTCGCAGGTCAACACGAACGTCGCCGACCCCGAGAACGACACGCGGCACGGCACGGCTGTGATCGGGGTGCTCTGCTCCGACGACAACGGCTGGGGCACGACCGGTATCAGCCACGGCGCCACCCTCAAGACGTGCGGGACCTTCTACGGAGCGTCGCCGTCGTGGAACGTCGCCGGGGCGATCGCCACGGCGCTCACGTACATGCTCCCGGGCGACGTCCTTCTTCTGGAACAGCAGTGGGACCTCACCGGAAGCGGTGGGTTCGTCCCGATCGAGTGGTGGACCGACACCTACCCCGACCAGACCTACAACGCCGTCTATTCCGCGATCGCGACCGCTGCGTACAACGGCTACTACGTGGTCGAGTGTGCCGGGAACGGGTCGATCGACATGGACGGGCTGAACTGGTTCTTCGGGGGCGACTCGGGGGCGATCATCGTGGGGGCCGGAGGAGCCTACCCGGGCGGGACCTGGAGCGAGGGCGACCTGGAGAGGTTGTCGTTCTCGAGCTACGGCGCACGCTGCGATCTCCAGGGCTGGGGAGAGAACGTGGTGACGACGGGGTACGGCGACCTCTACGACTTCGAGGGCGAGGACCTCGAGTACACGGCCACCTTCGACGGCACCTCGTCCGCCGGTCCCGTCGTGGCGGCGGCGGCAGCGTGCTGCGCGAGCTGGTGGCGGACGAACGTCACCTACACCACGCCCAGCGCGGCGGAGATGCGCACCGTTCTCGGGATGAGCGGCACGTCGCAGGTGAACCCGTCGACCGGGTGGATCGGTCCGCGGCCGGACCTCCAGAAAGCGTTCCACATCCTCGGTAACCCCGAGTGGTACGACGCGACCACCGCGCCCCTGAACGACAACGGAACCGGGCACGGCGTCGCGTGGGGGGACTACGACGGCGACGGCGACCAGGACATCTACATCGTCAACAGCTACGGTGCGAACCGGCTCTTCCGGAACGACGGCGGCGGGAGCTTCACCGACGTGTCGAGCTCTCCGATCAACAACGATGCCTACGGCCGGAGCGCCGCCTGGGCCGACTACGACAACGACGGCGACGTCGATCTCTACCTTGTGAACTACGGCTCCGGCAACCGCCTGTTCCGGAACGATGGGGCCGGGGTCTTCACCATCGCGCCCTCCGGCGCCGCGGGGGACGGGGGAAACGGCAAGCACGCCGTCTGGGGCGACTACGACAACGACGGCTTCGTCGATCTCTACCTGGTGAACTACTCTGGGGCGAACAAGCTCCTCCACAGCGAGGACGCCGCGACGTTCACCGACGCCACCGGCACCGGTCCCCTGGGTGACGGCGGGACCGGCGGAGGAACGGCCTGGGGCGACTACGACAACGATGGCGACCTCGATCTCTACCTCGCGAACGCCAGCGGCGGGAGCAAGCTCTTCCGGAACGACGGGGTGTCGGGATTCACGAACGTGACGAGCGGGGCGCTCGGGAACGACGCGTCGGAGGTGGCGTGGGGCGACTACGACAACGACAGGGACCTCGATCTGATCGTGTCCGGTTGGGAGTACGCCAGGGTGCTCCGGAACGACGGCGGCACCTTCGTGCCCCTCGCGTTCGGCCCCATCACGCGCGCCATGGGTGGGAGCCCATCGTGGCTCGACTACGACAACGACGGTGATCTCGACCTCTACTTCGCGGCGACCTCCATCCGGGATGGGGTCTTGATGCGGAACGACGGGGGAGGCGTCTTCGTCGACGCGAGCTGGGGTCCGATCGCCGATGTCTATTCCACCCGCGGCCAGGCGAGCGCGGACTACGACGGCGACGGAGACCTGGACGTCTACGTGATGCACGACTCGAGCCCCGGGAACAAGCTCCTTCGGAACGAGGTCGGGTCGGCGAATCACTGGCTCCACGTCGATCTCGTGGGCGGCGACTCGAACCGGTCGGGAATCGGCGCGCGTGTGCGCGTGGTCGTCGGTGGGCAGTCGCAGATCCGCGAGGTGTCCGGCGGCTCCGGGTTCGAATCGCAGGACTCGCTGACAGTCGAGTTCGGACTCGGGTCGGCGACGGTGGTCGACAGTCTGCTTGTGCGGTGGCCGTCCGGGAGCATCGACACCTCCACGGCCATCCCGGCCGACCAGCGGATCGTCGTCACGGAGTCCGGAAGCTCGGTGGCGGACGGCGAACTACGGGAGTATCGGCTCTACGCGAACAGCCCGAATCCGTTCGGGCCGAGCACGGTCGTACGGTACGCTCTGCGCGAGGGGGCGGTCGTGGGGCTCCACGTCTACGACGTGACGGGGCGGCGCGTTCGGACGCTTGTGGACTCGGAGGCGCTGGCCCCGGGACCGCACGAGGCCCGCTGGGACGGGCGCGACGAGGCGGGGCACGCGGTGGCGTCGGGCGTCTATTTCTACCGCATCCAGGCCGGACCCTTCACGAAGAGCCGCCGGATGGTGCTGTTGAGGTAGTATCATCAAGATCGTACATGTTGAGGCGGATGGGGTTGGACTAACCGTTGGTCCGGCGAGAACAGATATGCGAGCGACATGGCGCCGGACGCGCGAGGCCATCGAAACGCGGCGGACGAGAGGGAACTCCCGTCCGCCGTCTCTCATTCAGACCCGTGCAGCCGGCGTGGGCCGTCCATGTTCGGAGCGTCGGCCCCGCCGGACCGCGCGCCTGCGCCTTCGCTGCCGCGTTCCGCGCGGTCTCCTATCCGATGCCGAGCACCTCGCGGTAGCCTTCCATGTCCATGAACCCGTGACCACTCACGTTGAAAGCGATCACCTTCTCCTCGCCTGTCTCCTTGCACCTGAGCGCCTCGTCGATCGCGCAGCAGACGCTGTACGCCGACTCCGGCGCGGGCAGGAAACCCTCGGAGCGGATGAACGTGAGCGTGTTCTCGAACACGTGCTTCTCGTCCTGTGGGTAGGCCACGGTGTCGATGTAGCCCTTGTTCCTGAGCAGGCTGATGATCGGCGAGCAGCCGTGGTACCGGAGACCGTCCCCCTTGATCGGCTCCATCGACGTCTGGTGCCCGAGCGTGTACATCTTGAGGAGCGGCGTGATCTCCGCGTGATCGGCGAAGTCGTACTTGTACTCGCCCTGGAGGTTCGGCGCGGCCTGGCTCTGCGCCGCGATGAACTGGATCTTCTTCCCCTTCGTCAGGACGTCACCCACGAACGGGAGCACGAACCCGCCGAAGTTGCTGCCTCCGCCCAGGCACGAGATCATGAGGTCGGGGTACTCACCCGCCTTCTCGAACTGCTTCTGCGTCTCGAGCCCTATGACGGTCTGGTGCATGAGGACGTGGTTCAGAACCGACCCGAGGCAGTAGGCGGCCTTCGGATCGCTCTGCGCGTCCTCGAGTCCCTCGGAGATCGCGATTCCGAGCGACCCTGGGTGGTCCGGATCTTCGGCACAGAGGCGCCTGCCGCAGTCGGTCTTCATGCTCGGCGACGCGTGCACATCGGCGCCAAGGAGCTTGATGAACGCGAGGCGCGCCGCCTTCCACTTGTAGGCCGCGCGGACCCAATAGACCGTGCACTTGAGTCCGGTCAGCGAGGCGGCGTACGCGAGAGCCGTTCCCCACTGGCCGGCGCCGGTCTCCGTGGCCAGCCGCTCAACCCCCTGCTCGCGTGCGTAGTACGCCTGCGCGAGCGCGGTGTTGACCTTGTGGCTTCCCGTCGGGCTGTAGAACTCCGACTTGTAGTAGAGCCTCGCCGGTGTCCCGAGCGCCTTCTCGAGCCCGAACGCGCGGAAGAGCGGGCGCGGCCGCCCGGCCTGCTTGTACAGATCCTGCAGGTCCTCGGGGATGTCAATCCAGCTGTCGGTCGAGAACTCCTGGCCGAGACACGCCCCAATCAG
>JALGVN010000208.1 GCA_025774645.1 bacterium | reverse complement strand
GTTCGCCCGGTTCCGGTTCAGCACTGCCGGCGGCCTGCCGTTCGGCGGCCCGGCCCCGGACGGCGAGGTCGAAGACTACGAGGCGTTCATCGAAGAGGATCTCACCTACTACAAGTGGATCCAGAACCCTGTCCTCTCGACGACCGGCATCGACGTCAATGCGGCCGACCCGTACGTCCTGGCCGACGACTTCAACTGCACGCAGTCCGGTCCCATCACCGACATCCACATCTGGGGCTCGTGGCTGAACGACGTGCTTCCCCCGACGGGGCCCGGCGGTGCGACGTTCACGCTGAGCATCCACGAGGACATCCCGGCGGGCGCCGGCGGGGTCCCCTACAGCATGCCGGGCGAGCTGCTCTGGCTCGCCACGTTCGGCCCCGGGGATTACGACGTGCAGCTCTACGCCGACGGGATACTCGAGGGCTGGATGGACCCGCCGGACAACTACATCTTCCCCGGCGACACCCAGTGCTGGTACTACTCGTTCTTCATCGATCCGGCGGTCGCGTTCTACCAGCAGGGCACCGCTGCGAACCCGATCGTCTACTGGCTCGACCTCCAGGTCGTCGCGGACGGCACGGCGGCTCACTTCGGCTGGAAGACGTCGCTCGAACACTGGAACGACGACGCGGTGTACGGGCTCGGGATCGAGCCGTTCTTCGGTCCGTGGATGGAGCTCATCTACCCGCCCAACCATCCGTTCATAGGAGAGTCGATCGACCTCGCGTTCGCGATCACAGGCGAGCCGCCGGGAGGCGAGGAGCTCGACTGGGGCGACGCTCCCGACCCGACCTACCCGACACTGGCGGCGAGCACCGGAGCAAACCACGTCATCGTGCCGGGGATCTTCCTGGGCGCGGCGATCGACGCCGAGCTCAACGGGCAGCCTGACGGAACGGCGACGGGTGACGACCTGGCGGGCATCGACGACGAGGACGGTGTGGTCTTCACGAGCGCTATCCTCCCGGGCATGGGCGGGAGCGTTGACGTGACCGCGTCGGTCGGCGGCATGCTCGACGCGTGGATCGACTTCGGCGGCGACGGCAGCTGGGCGGAGGCTGGAGACCAGATCTTCGCCGCCGAGCCGCTCGTGGCCGGAGTGAACTCGCTCAGCTTCGTCGTGCCGATCTGCGCGACCCCGGGTGTGACGTTCTCGCGGTTCCGGTTCAACACCGCGGTCGCGCTGCCGTACGGCGGTCCCGCCTCGGACGGCGAGGTAGAAGACCACCGGGTGTCGATCCAGCAGGGCCACACCTACAAGTGGATCCAGAACCCCGACCTGTCCACGACCGGCATCGACGTCAACGCGACGCAGCTGTTCATCCTCGCGGACGACTTCGAGTGCACGATGACCGGACCGTTGACCGACGTCCACGTCTGGGGTTCCTGGCTGAACGACGTCCTCCCGCCTGCAGGTCCGGGCGGGGTGAACTTCACCCTCAGCATCCACGCGGACATCCCGGCGGGCCCCGGAGTCCCCTACAGCATGCCGGGCGACGTCCTCTGGCTGCAGACGTTTCTGCCGGGTGAGTACGACGTCGTGCTCTACGCGGACGGTCTGATCGAGGGGTGGATGGACCCGCCGAACGGATACATCTTCCCAGGCGACACGCAGTGCTGGCTCTACACGTTCCTCATCGATCCGGCGGCGGCGTTCTATCAGCTCGGGACACCGGCGACGCCGGTCGTGTACTGGCTCGACCTCCAGGTCGAGCAGGCGGGCGCGGCGCACTCGTTCGGCTGGAAGTCGTCGCTCGAGCACTGGAACGACGACGCCGTGTACGGGATCGGCATCGAGCCCTTCATGGGACCATGGATGGAGCTCATCTACCCGCCTAACCATCCGTTCATGGGCGAATCGATCGACCTTGCGTTCGCGATCACGGGCGAGCCGGGGGACGCGGAGTTCGACTGGGGCGACGCGCCCGACCCGACCTACCCGACGCTGGCGGCGAGCACCGGAGCGAGCCACGTCATCGTGCCTGGCGTCTTCCTGGGCGCGGCGGTCGACGCCGAGCTCAACGGGCAGCCGAACGCATCGGCGACGGGTGACGACCTGGCTGGGATCGACGACGAGGACGGCGTGATCTTCACGTCCGCCCTCATGCCGGGCATGAGCGCGAGCGTCGATGTGACCGCGTCGGTAGGCGGCGTGCTCGACGCGTGGATCGACTTCGGCGGCGACGGCAGCTGGGCGGAGGCTGGAGACCAGATCTTCGCTGGCGAGCCGCTCGTGGCCGGAGTGAACTCGCTCAGCTTCTTCGTGCCGATCGGCGCGACACCGGGTTCGACGTTCTCTCGGTTCCGGTTCAACACCGCGGTCGCGCTGCCGTACGGCGGTCCCGCCTCGAACGGCGAGGTCGAAGACCACCGGGTGTCGATCGAAGAGGGTCACACCTACAAGTGGATCCAGAACCCCGACCTGTCCACGACGGGCATGGACGTCAACGCGACGCAGCTGTTCATCCTCGCTGACGACTTCGAGTGCACGATGACCGGACCGTTGACCGACGTGCACGTCTGGGGTTCGTGGCTGAACGACGTCCTCCCGCCCGCAGGTCCCGGCGGAGTGAACATCACTCTCAGCATCCACGCGGACATCCCGGCGGGGCCCGGAGTCCCCTACAGCATGCCGGGCGACGTGCTCTGGCTGCAGACGTTCCATCCGGGTGAGTACGACGTCTTGCTCTACGCGGACGGTCTGCTCGAGGGCTGGTTCGACCCGCCGAGCGGCTACTTCTTCCCGGGCGACACGCAGTGCTGGCTCTACACGTTCCTCATCGATCCGGCGGTTGCGTTCTATCAGCTCGGGACACCGGCGACGCCGGTCGTCTACTGGCTCGACCTCCAGGTCGAGCAGGCGGGCGCGGCTCACGTGTTCGGGTGGAAGACGTCGCTCGAGCACTGGAACGACGACGCCGTCTACGGGAATGGCATCGAGCCCTACCTGGGTCCGTGGCTCGAGCTCATCTACCCGATTCAGCATCCGATGGCGGGAGAGTCGATCGACCTTGCGTTCGCGATCACGGGCGAGCCGGGGCAGGCGGAGCTCGACTGGGGCGACGCGCCCGACCCGACCTACCCGACGCTCGCGGCGAGCAACGGCGCCAGCCACGTCATCGCACCCGCGCTCTTCATGGGGGCGGCGATCGACGCGGAGATCGACGGGCAGCCGAACGCAACGGCGACGGGTGACGACGCGGCGGGGATCGACGACGAGGACGGCGTGCTCTTCACGACGGCGCTCGTCCCGGGTCAGCCCGCGGGCGTGAACGTGACCGCGTCGGCGGCGGGCATGCTCGACGCGTGGGTCGACTTCGGCGGCGACGGCAGCTGGGCGGAGGCGGGAGACCAGATCTTCGCCAGCCAGCCTCTCGCGGCCGGGCTCAACGCGCTCAACTTCGTCGTACCCGCGGGCTCGGCGACCGGACAGACGGTCGCGCGGTTCAGGTTCAGCACCGCCGGAGGCCTGTCGTACGGCGGCCCCGCGTCGGACGGCGAGGTCGAAGATCACCGCGCGGTGATCCAGCAGGGCCAGGTTTACAAGTGGATTCAGTACCCCGACCTGAACCCGACTGGCATCGACGTGAACGCCACGAGTCCGTTCATCCTGGCCGACGACTTCCTCTGTCAGGGGCCCGGCCGGATCACCGAGATCTACGTCTGGGCCTCGTGGCTGAACGACGAGGTGCCGACCGGACCGTTCCCGTTCACGCTGAGCATCCACTCGGACATCCCGGAAGACCAGAGCCCGACCGGCTACAGCATGCCGGGTGACGTCCTGTGGCACCGCACGTTCATGCCTCAGCAGTACGACGTGGAAGTCTGGATGGACGGACTCGTGGAAGGCTGGCTCGATCCGCCGGACAGCTACATCTTCCCGGCCGACACGATCTGCTGGCTCTACACGTTCCACATTCCTGCGACCGAGGCCTTCCATCAGGTCGGCACGCCGACCAACCCGATCGTGTACTGGCTCGACGTCCAGGTGCCGTCCGAGTTCCCGGGCATGCTCTTCGGCTGGAAGACGACGCTCGATCACTGGAACGACGACGCCGTCTGGGGCGTCGGGAGTGAGCCGTACGGCGGTCCGTGGGAGGAGCTGAGGTACCCGCAGGGCCACCCGTTCTTCCAGGAGTCGATCGATCTGGCGTTCGGCATCGAGACGACGTATGGCACCGGCGTCCCCGAGGACGAGGTGCCGGAGAGCTTCGGCCTCCGTCAGAACGTGCCGAACCCGTTCAACCCGGTGACGACGATCGCGTACGAAGTCCCGGCGGGCGGCGGTCGCGTGACCCTGCAG
>JALGVN010000207.1 GCA_025774645.1 bacterium | reverse complement strand
GTCAAGCTGTCGGATTCGCGCCGCCTCCCGGCGATCGTCGGCGCCATCGAGGACGCAACACGCCGGCTGGTTGCCGAGGTGCGGCGCTCCCTCGTCTACTACCAGACGAGGGAACACGGCAGCAACGTCGACGCGATCTTCATATGCGGGGGGTGCTCGCAGCTCCCCGGTCTGCCCGAGAGCATCGCGGATGCGACTGGGATCAGCGTCAAGCGCTGGAGTCCGCTGAGACGCGTGAAAGTGAGCGACGAGAAGTTCGACCGAAACGCGGTGCGCGAGCTGGAGCCCGCCATGTCGCTGGCGGCCGCACTGGCCATGCAGAGGGACGGCAGCTGACGATGTACGACATCAATCTCATCAGGCACCGACTGATTCCCCAGAGACACAAGAACATCGTCTTCTCTCTCCTGGGGTTTTCGGCGGTCGCCTACATCCTGACGATACTCGCGGTGATCGTGTTCTCGGTCGGGGGAACGAGCACGATCGAAGTGTATGCGAAGGACGTCGAGAGCCTGAGAAGGAGCATCGACGTCGTGTCGCCGGACGGTACGCCCGACGCCGAGCAGGTCGAGGCAATGGTCGAGGAGATGAGGCCGAACCTCACCGACATCGGCGGACTCGTCGTGCAGAAAGAGGACTTCGTCCCGCTGTGGCGGGGCATCGCGGCGGCGGTCCCCGACAGCGTGTGGCTGACCGGGGTGAAGGTGATGTCGCCGAACAAGACCGAGCAGAGCGCATCCAGGCGCGGCAAGACCAAGGCGAAGTTCCGCGGGATCGTCATCGAGGGGATGGCCGCGGCCGGAGTGGAGGGGGGCGGCGATCTCATCCGCCGGTTCGCGCGGAGGCTCGAGGCACAGGCCGAGCTTCAGGACTACATTGCCCAGGCGAAGTTCGTCGAGACTGGCATTCAGAGTATCGGAGGGACCGACGTGATCGGCTTCGAGATCACGTGTCCCTATCGGTAACAGAGGGCAGAAGAGCAGGGAGCGGGGGAGTCGATGGGGTTCCTTCAGGCGATAGACGACGTTGTGCACCGCCGGAACGGTGAGTCCGGCGAGGCGATCGACGGAGACGGCTGCGTGCCCATCACGGCCACGACGTGGGGATCCCGCGAGCGGGTCGTGGACTGGTTCGCACACGCGCTCCATCCACGGAGCAACGCGGGCGCCCGCAGGTCGGCCTGGAGGCTCGCGGTCGTGGCGGCCGCAATCTACGTCCTCGTGATCTCGCTCTCGTACCTGTTCGTTCTCAAGCCGATCTGGGAACGGCGGGACGCGCTCGTCGCGGAGAAGACGATGCTGCAGGACTACATCGTCCTCACGAGGTCGAGCGTCGTTGTCTCGAACTTCCGCGACGGGCTCATGCAGGGCGACCAGCGCATGACGGTCATCTCGGAGCTCGAGGAGCTGGCCCGCGAGACGGGGCTGGAGATCGTCGGCGATGCGGGACTCCTTCGGTCGAAGGAGGTCTCGGACCACATGACGGAGTACCCGATCGAGCTCAGCGTGAGAGGCGACTACCACGAGATCGGCGAGTTCGTCGGCCTCGTGAACGGCTCCCGCAGGTGTCTGATCGTCAAGGACATCGACCTCAGCTCTCGCGCCCCGCGCGCGAAAGGAAACGACGTGACCCTCTTGGTGGGGGCCGTGTCCTGGGAGAAGTAGCCGAGCGCGGAGCGGGACGATCCGGCTCGCGCGAACGATTGGTGGAGCATGAAGAAGGCACCGACAAACAAGAAGAGGCTCGTACTCGTCGTCGCTGCCGCGGGGCTTGTCCTGGTCGTCGGACTCAAGGTCCTGACGCCCGGGGGAGGCGCCGGCGGGAGCGCCGAAGCAGCAGGTGCGGCAGGCGGGGTGGAGGCCGCCGGTGCTTTGGATTCACGGCCGCAGTACCTCATCACGATCGCGAGGATCGCGCGTGCCTGTCGGCCGACGGAGTACGACCACACCGACCTCAGGGACCCGACCGTCCCCCTCGTCGCGGAGCCGAAGCGCAGCAGCAGCCAGAGCACCGCTCCCCGCGAGACGGAGGTAGTCCTGCCGCCCATGTCGTTCGAGGGAATCGTGTGGGATTCGGCAAACCCGGTAGCACTGATCGACGGCAACGCGTACCGCAGAGGTGACGAAGTGAAGGGAGCGCGGGTCGTCGACGTAGGCAAGGACCGAGTAACCCTTTCGTACAGGTCAAGGCAGTTCGTCCTGACCGTCAAGTAAGGAGGTTCGTGATGTTCACGAAGCGCACGAATGCGTCGCGAGCGGGGACTGTCGGCATCATCCTTCTGATGACCGTCCTTCTGCTCGGCACAGCGACCGTGGCGTGGGGGCAGACGACAGGGGGGGCGGTGGATGTTGGGCGAGCCCAGAGGATCTCGCTCAATCTCCAGGACGTCACGCTCGGCAACGTCCTCAAGGTCATGACCCAGAAGTCGGGAATCAACTTCCTGATCGGGGCCGACCTCGTGGGCAAGCGCATCAACGTCTACCTCGAGGACGTGCTGGTGGAGGATGCCCTCGCTGCCATCATGAGAGCCAACGGCCTCTGGTACACGCGGCAGAAGGGCACCAACATCTACGTCATCATGGACGCCCCCGAGGGCCCCCCCGTGACCACGGTCACGGAAATCGTCAAGACGAACTTCGCCGACGCGAACGAGCTCGCTCCCACGCTTGAGGCGGTCCTGACAAGCGCCGGGAGCATCGTCGTCGACGTGAGAACGAACGCTCTGGTCATCTCCGACATCCCGGAGAACATAACGACGCTCCAGGCGCTCGCGAGGGACCTCGACGAGCCGTCCGGTCAGATCCTGATCGAGGCGAAGATCGTCGAGGTGCACGAGAACGACGGGCTCAGACTCGGCGTCCAGTGGGACTACCTCGACTACAGCGCCGGGAGCACAAACGCCTCCTACGGGTCGAGCTTCCACACGGGTGAGGAGAACGTCTTCGACCTGACCCTCGGCATGTTCGATTCATTCAGCGAGGTTCAGGACCTCACCGCCAGGCTCAGCGCGATGGTGCACGACGGCGTTGCAGAGGTCCTCGCGACTCCCAGCGTCCTCACGCTCGACAACAAGGAAGCCTACATCGGCATCACCGAGCACATCGCGCTTGCCAGGAAGACCACCTTCCGTGAGTCGGGCGCTTCGTCGCAGGTCGAGCCGATCTACGGCGACATCGGCGTGACTCTCAAGGTCCTCCCGCACATCAACAACGACCAGTTCGTGACGATGACGATCGAGCCGCTCGTGAGCGGCGCGGAGAAGTCGGCGTTCTTCCCTGACGACGCGGTCGACACGAAGACGCGCACGGCGACGACGACCGTCATGGTCAAGGACGGTACGACCGTCGTGATTGGTGGGCTGCTCCGGACGGACAAGTTCGAGAACTACTACAAGGTCCCGCTTCTGGGCGACATCCCGATCCTCGGGTATCTCTTCAAGAGGACCGAGATCGTCGAGAAGAAGACGGAGATCATGCTCTTCCTGACGCCGCACATCATGGGGCCCGAGGCCCTGAAGCGCTACAGCGAGCGGATCGAGACGCACATGGACGAGAGGCTCGAGGAGCAGTAGGTGATTTCAGTCGGCCTGTTTCTTGTGGGGGCTCTGTTCGGGAGCTTCCTGAACGTGGTGATCCTTCGGATGCCGGTCGGGCAGTCGATTGTCCGGCCGGGGTCCGCGTGTCCGGAATGCGGATCCAGGGTCCGGCCCCGCGACAACGTCCCGATCCTGAGCTACCTTCTCCTCAGGGGGAGGTGCAGGGACTGCGGGGTGAGGATCTCGCCGAGGTACGCGGTGGTCGAGGCGCTGGCCGGAATTCTGCCCGTGCTCCTCTACCTCCGGTACGGCTTCGGCGGTGAGTTCTTCGTGTACTGGGGCCTCGCGTACGTGCTCCTGGTGATCTCGTTCATCGATCTCGATCACAGGATCATCCCGGACCGCGTGACGCTCCCAGGGATCGCCGTCGGGCTCGTCGTGGCTCCGCTCCTGGGGCTCACCACGTTCCCCGAGTCTCTGATCGGGGCCGCCGTCGGCGGCGGAGCGCTCTACCTCATCGCCGTCCTCGGAGCTGCCGTCTTCCGGAAGGAGAGCATGGGCGGGGGAGACATCAAGCTCGCCGCGATGCTCGGCGCCTTCGTCGGCTGGCAGGCCGTGCTCCTTCTCCTCTTCGTCGCGTTCTTCCTCGGAGCCGTCGCAGGCATCATCGCCATGTCGGGCAAGGGGAAGGAGTGGGACCGGACGATCCCGTTCGGTCCGTTCATTGCGCTCGGAGCGATCCTCGCGACGATCTGGGGCGACGCGGCGCTCGGATGGTACATGGCGCTCCTTGGCTGAGT
>JALGVN010000206.1 GCA_025774645.1 bacterium | reverse complement strand
TCTCCGGGTACTCGCTCACGTTCGCCTGGGACGGCGCCGTCGTCCATACATCGGCCGACAGCGTGCTCCAGGGCGATCTCCTGTCGAGCATTGGTGCGACGTACTTCAACGCGCGGCGAACGGGTGAGTGGGAAGTGACCGTCGACTGCTCGCTCATGGTGAGCCCACCTGGCGCAACCGGTCCCGGGAGCATGTTCGTTGTCGAGTTCACGGGCCTCGCGTTCGGGACGAGTCCGGTCGACGTCACCGTCGTCGAGATCCTGGACGAGTTCGGAGGCCAACTCCTCGGCTTCGGCGAGCTTGACGGCGGTATCACGGTCGACGTCGTGGCGCCGACGGTGTCCGAGGTCGCGATCGAGAACTGGTCGCTGCCGCACACGAACGGGTACGTGAAGGATGGGGACGATATCTGGGTCGGAGCCATCGTGACCGATGACGATCCCGCGTTCGGGCAGTCCGGCATCACCGCCGACTTCTCGAGCCTCGGTGGGGGCTCTGCGGTCGCGCCTGAGAGCTATCTCGGAGGCGTCGCGACGTGGACGTTCGAGGTTGCCACCTGTGACCCGCCGGACGGGACGGTCACAGTCACGGTTACGGGGGCGGATGCCGTCGGCAACAGTGGAGACGGCGGTGTTGGCATCCTCGCGGACAACACGGCACCCGGTGCGATCACGAACCTCGCGGCTGCACCGGGCCACGAGAAGGTGGACCTGGCCTGGGACGACCCGTCAGGTCTCGACGACCACTACCGGGGCGTCGTCGTCCGGTACGCGGCGTGGGGTGACTACCCGCTCTACGATGCTCCGGGGCCGCCGTATCCGGCCGGTCATGAAGCCGGCGACGGCGAGGCGTTCAGCGCGCTTGGGTCGGCGACTGCAGCGATCCACGAGATCGTCCCGCGGGACATCCACTACTACGGGGCCTTCGCGTTCGACGAGGCTCTGAACTACGGTCCGGCGGTCGAGAGCGCGCAGGCTCGCGCCACCAACTACTGGTTGGGCGACGTGGCCTCCGTGTGGGGGACGTGGGGACACAACGGGGTTGTGAACGACGCCGACATGGACAGGTTCGGCGGGTCGTACTACATGGCTACCCCGTTGCTGCACGAGGCGGAGTGCGACGTGGGTCCGACCGACGATGCGAGCAGCGTCGGGATCCCCGAGCCCGACGATCTCGTCGACCTCGAAGACCTGATGATCTTCTCGATGAACTACGGCACAGTGAGTTCGCGCGTGGTGCCGTTCGGCCGGACGCCGGTCGCCGATCATACGCTCTCCCTGTCGCTCGAGCAGCGCGGCGAGACGGCTGACGGGACGGTCAAGGTTGCTCTGGTGCTCGAGGGGAACGTCCAGGAGGTGAAGGGACTCTCGGCCCTCATGGCGTTCGATCCCGAGGTTACGACGTTCGTCGAGGCCCGGCCGAGCCGGGGTCTCTCGACGCCGGTGTCGGAGACGTTCTTCTGGTTCGGGAGCGACGACTCCACCGTGCGTGTGGATCTCTCCGCTCTCGGGCGAGGGGTAACGCTGGGCGGGTCCGGGGATCTTGCGATCCTCACGTTCCGGACGGCGTCGGACGCGTACACGCTCGCGTTCGAGGACGCCGTCCTCCGAGGTGCGCAGAACCAGGATCTCGTGGCGGATCTCGTGTCGGATCACGATGGCCACGAGGAGGAACCCGATCTGCCGACGACGTTCCGGCTTGCGGGGAATGTCCCGAACCCGTTCAACCCCGTGACGAGGGTAGCGTACCACGTGCCGCGTGAGGCGCACGTGACGATTCGGGTCCATGACGTGAGCGGCCGGCTGGTGCGGACGCTCGTGGATCATGTGATCGAGCCCGGCCGCCACGAGGCGGTGTGGGACGGCCGGAGCGATAGTGGTACCACTGTGGCCACCGGTGTCTACTTCTGCACGATGAAGGCCGAGGACTTCACGGGCAATCACAAGATGCTCCTTCTGAAGTGAGTGCCCAGCCAAGGGCACGTCGAGCTGGTCGGCTGGAAGGAACCGACTGGAGGGAGCTGGCTGTCGGCCCCGTGCGCGGCACCGCGAAACGACAACGACTCAGAGGATGAGATCACGAGGCTGCAGGCCGGAAGGAGGCGGGTATGAGATCTGAGAAACGCCGCGTCGGGCACCGGAGAAGGTGGGTCGGCCTGTGCGCCGGCGCGCTCGTCGCGTTCCTGGCGATGGGCGCGGGCGCGGTGCCCCACGTCTACGTGGCTCCGGCGGAGGTCGCGGGGGCTCCAGGCGAGAGCTTCGAGCTCTCCGTGAGGGCAGCCGCGACCGGTGACTCGATCGCGGGCTTCCAGCTCTACTTGTCGTTCGACCCGGCGGTGATCGAGCTGGTGGAGGCCACAGAGGGCACGCTCTATCTTCTCAGCGGTTCCCCGACCTGGCCCAGCTTCGACGAGGTGGAGCCGGGATTCTGGCACTTCTTCGACACCCTGCTGGGCGTCGGGACCTACATCGAGCCGCCCGGTGAGCTTCTCCACCTGACGTTCGACGCGCTCGCCGACGGGGAGACGACGACCCACGCCGACACGATCCGCCTGAGCGATTCGAGACGGAACGCGTATCCGGTGGTCCTGTTCGATCCGTCGGTCATCACGATCTCGGCGACCGGAATCGGGGAGGGGACGTTCCTGCGGCTGGGGCCTGCCTCGCCGAATCCGTTCGAGACGAGTACCTCGATCGCCTACTCGGTCCCGCTCGGGACGAGCGGATGGGGCGCCGACATCTACGATGTCTCGGGACGGCGCGTGCGGAGGCTCGCGGTCCCGTCCGGCAGCACCGACGGTGATCTTCAGTGGGACGGGAGGTCCGACGACGGCAGAGAGGTCTCGGCCGGCATCTACTTCCTCAGGTTCGATGGAGCCGCAGGGGAGGTGTCGACCAGGCTCGTCAAAGTGCGCTGAGCAGTACGCGATCTGTGGACGGGGGCGTACCAGCTGCGCCCTCACGCCGCGATCGACGTCCGGTCCCAAGGGGGCGGGTGTACGAGCCCGCCCCCTCGTCAGTTCATGCCAGGTGGCCTGCTCCTGTGGTAGAAGGGGAGTGACGCCGAGCTCCTGCTGCTGATCGATTCCGCCTCTGCCCTCTGCGAGGGAAAGCACGCCTGGGCGACCCTGCCCGTCGCCCATGGACACCGTCCGGGTGTACGTAGACACGGTCACGAGCAGCGGCCCACTCGAGTAGGGAGACCCGCCACCTGTCAGCGGCCTGAACGTGTTCCGGGCGGAGCGCTACTCGCCGGAGTTCCCGGGGTTCGATGGGCAGGATCTCACGCCGGGTGACCCGATCGAACTCCATCCGAACGGCGTGGACGGGTCTTTGGGTGAGGTACAGAGCCTCCTCACACTCCATCCGGCCCGACCGAACCCGTTCAACCCTCGGACGACGATCTCGTTCGAACTACATGAGGCCGCGTACGTGCGACTGAGCATCCACAACGTCCTCGGGCAGGAGATCGCGAAGCTGGTGGATGGGCCCCGGAGGGCGGGCCGCACTCCGGGGTCTGGGAAGGGACCGGCAGCTTCGGCCGTGCGGTCGGTTCCGGCGTCCACTTCGTCAGGCTCGAGGCGGCCGGCGACGTCGAAACACGGAGCATGACGCTTCGCAAGCAGACCCTGCAGACCGCGGGGGACCTCATGCCAGACACACGCACGCGGTGCGGACTGCGGCTCCGAGGGACCGCGTTCCTCGTCCTTCTCGTCTCAGTCGGTCTCTTCCTCGGTCCCGCCCACGCCAAGCGCCTCGAGTTCGAGTGCATCACCCCAGAACAGGCCGGCTGGTCCGCGGAGAACCAGTCGATGCGGCGGGCGCCTACGCGGACAGCGTGGGCTACGCGGCGGTCGTTCTCGTCCACGGAGGCGACGTCTTCTACGAGTCGGGAAACGTAACGAAGCCGTACAAGCTCCACTCCGTCCGGAAGCCGATGTTGAGCGCGCTCTACGGCATCCACGTCGCGCGCGGCGAGATCGGCCTCGACGCGACGCTCGCCGAGCTCGGGGTCGACGACTCCGTTCCCCCGGGACTCACGGAAGCGGAGAAGACCGCGACCGTGCGCACGCTCCTCCAGGGACGGTCGGCCGTCTACCACCGGGCCGCTGCGGAGGACCAGTCGATGCGGGACTCGCGCCCCGAGCGCGGCAGCCACGAGCCTGGCGAGTTCTTCTACTACAACAACTGGGGCTTCAACGCCGCGGGGACGATCTTCCGGCAGGAGACAGGACTCGACATCTTCGAGGCGTTCGCCGAGGAGATCGCGGAGCCGGTCGGGATGGAGGACTTCGATCCCGACGCGTGCTTCTATCACTTCCAGCGGAACTACTCGGACCACCCCGCGTATCACTTCCGCATGAGCGCTCGCGATCT
>JALGVN010000205.1 GCA_025774645.1 bacterium | reverse complement strand
CGAGGAACTCATCAGGCGCGCGCTCCGGAAGGCGGGGTAGTCGGGGGGCGACCCGGAGGGGAATCGGATGGAGAGCCAGACGTCCCAGCGCGTGACGGCGCCGAGCCTCTCGAACGACGACGTGCGGTTCGAGACCAGGCTCCGTCCGGCGGAGTTCGCGGAGTTCGTCGGGCAGGAGAACCTGAAGGACAACCTCGCGGTCTTCATCGAGGCGGCGAGGAAGCGCGACGAACCCCTCGACCACTGCCTCTTCTACGGCCCGCCCGGGCTCGGAAAGACGACGATCGCACACATCATCGCGACCGAGATGGGGACCGACCTCATCGCGACGTCGGGGCCGGTCATCGAGCGCGCGTACGACCTCACCGGAATCCTCACGAACCTCAAGCGCGGCGACGTTCTCTTCATCGACGAGATCCACCGGCTCCAGCACGTGGTCGAGGAGTACCTCTACCCGGCGATGGAGGAGTTCTCGGTCGACATCATTCTCGACAAGGGACCGTCGGCGCGGAACGTGAAGCTGAACCTGGAGCACTTCACGCTCGTCGGTGCGACGACGAGGGCGGGCCTCTTGACGTCGCCGCTCAGGTCACGGTTCGGCGTCGCGCAGCGCCTCAACTACTACAACCCGGACGAGCTCGCGCAGATCGTCACGCGGTCCGCGCGGATCCTCACGGTCCCCATCGACGACGCGGGCGCTCTCGAGATCGCCCGCAGGTCGCGCGGGACGCCCCGGATCGCGAACCGCCTCCTCCGACGCGTGAGGGACTTCGCGGAGGTGATGGGCGACGGGCACGTGACGGCGGAGGTCGCTCACGAGTCGCTCCTCAGGCTCGAGGTCGACGAGCGCGGCCTGGACGACATGGACCGCAGGATCCTCGAGGCGATCATCCACAAGTTCGGCGGAGGACCGGTCGGGATCAAGAGCCTGGCCGTCGCCGTCGGCGAGGAGTCGGAGACGATCGAGGAGGTCTACGAACCGTTCCTCATCCAGGAGGGGTTCCTCAAGCGGACGTCGCGCGGCAGAGAGGCGACTCCCATCGCACACGAGTACTTCGGTCGGTCCCCCAGAACTGCAACCGAGCCCGGTGCGCAGTCGGAACTTCTGTAGCGCGAAGGACTCCGCGACAGGCGATGTCCCGCGTCCGGCGATGCCGCTGACGGGCCGACACCCTTGACGGACCGACACTTTCTGAGACAGGCGAGGCCATGAGAGTGCTCCTGCACGTCTGCTGCGGGCCGTGTGCCATAGTTCCCCTCGGGGGACTCGCTGCCGAGGGGCACGAGGTCGACGCGGCCTTCGTGAACCCCAACGTCCATCCCTATCTCGAGTTCGTGAGGAGGCGCGACGCCGCCCGCGAGGTCGCGCTCGCGCACGGTGTCGACATCGTCCACGAGGACGGCTACGGACTGCGGGAGTTCCTCCGTGCCACAGCCGGTCGCGAGGACGACCGCTGCCCCGTCTGCTACCGGATGCGGCTCGGCCGCGTGGCGGAGCTTGCGAAGGAGGGCGGGTACGACGCGTTCACTACGACGATGCTCGTGTCCACGTACCAGGATCACGGTGAGATTCGCAGGGCAGGGGAGGAGGCCGCCGCAGAGCACGGCGTCAGGTTCATCTACCGGGACTGCCGGCCGAAGGTGATGGAGGGCGTGCGGGCCTCGAAGGAGATGGGCGTCTACCGCCAGCAGTACTGCGGCTGCGTGTTCAGCGAACACGAGCGCTACGAAGAGAAGGAGTGACGGCGCCGGGCAGGCCGGCGCGCCCCGTGAAGACGTCCGATTTCGACTACGAGCTCCCGAAGGAGCTCATCGCCAAGTACCCTCCGGAGAGACGCGACGAGTCGCGTCTTCTCGTAATGTGGCGCGGGACGGGTTCCGTCGAGCACCGCGTCTTCCGGGACATCGTCGAGTACCTGAACCCCGGCGACCTGCTCGTCGTGAACGAGAGTCGCGTGATTCCGGCACGCCTCCTGGGACGGAAGCGGGGGACGGGCGGGAAGGTCGAGATGTTCGCGCTCCGCGAGCTTACGTCAGGCGCCGCCGGGCCGCTCCACGCCGCTCTGCCGCGGTGGGAGGTGCTGGTCCGCCCCGGCGCGCGGATTCGGGAGGGCACGGTCCTCGAGTTCGGGGACGGCAGGCTCACTGCCGAGGTGACCGCCGTCCTCCCGGACGGTCGGCGCGAGGTCGCGCTCTCGTTCGCGGGCGACTTCGAGACCGTGCTCGACGAACTCGGACAGGTTCCGCTCCCGCCCTACATCGATCGCGATCCCGAGCCTTCCGACCGCGACCGCTACCAGACCGTCTACGCGCGCGTTCCGGGCGCCGTCGCGGCGCCGACGGCGGGCCTCCACTTCACCGACCCGCTTCTCGATGAGCTCGCCGCCAAGGACGTGGGCGTTGCGAAGGTCGTCCTCCACGTGGGGATCGGCACCTTCCGGCCGGTCGCGACCGAAGACCCTGAAGAGCACGAGATGGAGGAGGAGCGCTTCGACGTCTCCGAGAAGGCGGCGGGCGCCATCAACGAGACCCGCGAGCGGGGCGGGCGCGTCGTCGCCGTGGGAACGACGTCGGTGCGGGTTCTCGAGACGGTTGCCGACGAGGACGGCCGCATCGTCCCGGGCTCAGGTGCCTCGCGGCTCTTCATACGTCCGCCGTACCGTTTCCGGTGCGTCGACGTCCTCATCACGAACTTCCATCTCCCGCGCTCCACCCTTCTCATGCTAGTCTCTGCGTTCGGTGGGCGGGAGGCCGTGCTCGCCGCGTACGAGGAAGCCGTTCGGGAGCGCTATCGCTTCTACAGCTACGGCGACGCGATGCTGCTTCTGTAGGACCACGTCCCGGCGCTCCAGCGCCCGCGACGAGACCCCGGAGAGCCGACGTGTTCGAGTTCAGGATCATCGCCGAGGACGAGGAGACCGGAGCGCGCGCGGGCGAGCTCACGACGCCGCACGGCGTCATCGAGACGCCGATCTTCATGCCGGTCGGGACGCAGGCGACTGTGAAGACGCTCGACCCCTCGGATCTCGAGGCGGTCGGGGCGCAGATCATCCTCGCGAACGCGTACCACCTCTACCTGCGTCCCGGGACCGACGTCGTCCGGGAGGCGGGGGGTCTCCACCGCTTCATGGGGTGGGACCGGGCGATCCTGACCGACAGCGGAGGCTACCAGGTCTTCAGCCTCGCCAACCTGAACCGCGTGACCGAGGACGGGCTCGAGTTCCAGTCGCACCTCGACGGCTCGCGGCACTTCATGTCCCCCGAACAGAACGTCGCCATCCAGCGCGACATCGGGGCCGACATCATCATGGCGCTCGACGAGTGCGTGGCGTATCCTGCGGAGCGGGAGTACGCGAGGCACTCGCACGAGCTGACGCTCCGCTGGGCCGAGCGCGCGCTCGAGGCGTGGCGGGCCGATCCGGGGGAGCAGGCGCTCTTCGGGATCGTCCAGGGAGCGACCTACGCGGACCTCCGTGCCGAGTCGGCCGCAGCGCTCGCGGGGATGGAGTTCCCCGGCTACGCGATCGGCGGACTGGCGGTCGGGGAGCCCTCGGGGGTCATGCGCGAACTGGTCGACGTCGTCGTTCGGGAACTCCCCGCCGGGAAGCCGCGCTACTTCATGGGGCAGGGGTTTCCGGAGGACCTCGCCGGTTCGGTCGCGCAGGGGCTCGACATGTTCGACTGCGTCATGCCGACCAGGAACGCGCGCAAGGGGACGGTCTTCACGTCGCGAGGCAGGCTGGTCGTCAAGAACGCGGAGTTCGCGCGGGACGAGAGACCGCTCGACGAGAGCTGCGACTGCTACACCTGCCGGAACTTCTCGCGCTCGTACCTCCGCCACCTGTTCCAGGCGGAGGAGTCGCTCGCGGGGAGGCTCGCGACGATCCACAGCCTGGCGTTCTACCTCTCGATGATGGGCGAGATGCGCCGGGCGATCGTCGAAGGGGGATTCCCGGATTGGAGGCGCGAGTTCTTCGCGAAGTACGGAGCGAGCGGCGGGAGCGCGGCGCCGGCGGTGGTCGAGCGGGACGACGCGTGATGAAGCTGGCCGCGGGAGGGGTGAGCGCCGAGCTGTGATCTGCCAACAACGACGGAGGACACGATGAACCTCGACAGACCCACGCTGCCCGACGTGCTCGCGCAGGAGTCGGGCGGGAACCGAACCTCGACGCGCTGGCGAAGGAAGGGGTGACGGGGCTGCACGTGCCGATCGCGCCGGGGATCACGCCCGGGAGCGGGCCCGCGCACATGGCGCTCTTCGGGTACGATCCAGTCGGGTGCGTGATCGGGAGGGGCGTTCTCGAGGCGCTCGGGATCGGGTTCGATCTCGCGGATGGCGACGTCGCGATCCGGGTGAACTTCGCGACCGTCGACTCGGACGGTCTCATCACGGACCGGCGGGCCGGACGCATCCCGACTGAGAAGTGCGCCGAGCTGGCGGAGCGACTCGACCGGATCAAGCTGCCGGGCGTCGAGACGTTCGTGCGTCCCGTGAAGGAGCACCGAGCGGTCATCGTTCTGAGGGGGGCGGGTCTCGAGGGCGACCTGAACGACACCGACCCGCAGGCAACGGGTGTTCCGCCGCTGCCGTTCTCGGGGATCACGCG
>JALGVN010000204.1 GCA_025774645.1 bacterium | reverse complement strand
TGGGCGCAGCTGGACGTGACTTCCACAACTTCAATCTTGTCTACCGAGAGCGCGAGGACGTCGAGGTCGTCGCGTTCACCGCGACGCAGATCCCGGACATCGCCGGTCGCGTCTACCCTCCGGAGCTCGCCGGACCACTCTATCCGAACGGCATACCCATTCGAGAAGAGAGCGATCTTCCCGCTCTCGTTGCCGAGCACAAGGTCGAGGACATCGTCTTCGCCTACAGCGACGTGCCGTACGAGTATGTGATGCACAAGGCGTCGCTCGCGAACGCGCTCGGAGCGCACTTCATCCTCATGGGCGCCGACGAGACGATGATCAAATCGAAGAAGCCGGTCGTTTCGATCTGCGCGGTCAGGACCGGCGCGGGCAAGAGCCAGACGACGCGGCGCGTCGCGGAGATCCTGACCGAGCGCGGCAAGCGCGTGGCGGTCATCCGCCACCCGATGCCGTACGGCGATCTCAGGGAGCAGATCTGGCAGAGGTTCGGCGAGTACGATGACATGATCCGCGAGAAGTGCACGATCGAGGAGATGGAGGAGTACGAGCCTCACATCGAGCGCGGGAACGTCCTCTACGCCGGCGTCGACTACGAGCGCATCCTCGAGCAGGCGGAGAAGGAAGCCGACGTCATCCTGTGGGACGGTGGGAACAACGACACGTCGTTCTACGCGTCCGACCTCCTCATCGTCGTGGCGGACCCGCATCGGGTCGGGCACGAGCTGAGCTACTACCCGGGCGAGCAGAACCTCCGCATGGCCGACGTCGTCGTCATCAACAAGGAAGACACGGCGAAGCGGGAGGACGTCGAGCAGCTTCTCTCGAACATCACTTCGGTGAACCCGGACGCCGCGATCATCCATGCGGAGTCACCCGTCGTTTTCGAGGAGGAAGTCGACCTCAGAGGCAAGCGCGTCCTCGTCGTCGAGGACGGGCCGACGCTCACGCACGGCGGAATGAAGATCGGCGCGGGAACCGTGGCGGCCGAGGCGGCCGGCGCGATCCTCGTCGACGCGCGCGAGCACGCGACCGGCAAGATCGCGGACATGTATCGGACGTATCCGCACATCGGGACGCTTCTTCCGGCCGCGGGCTACAGCCCCGAGCAGGTCTCCGATCTGGAGAAGACGGTCAACGCCGTCGACTGCGACTACGTCGTCATCGGAACTCCCATCGATCTCAGGAAGGTCATCGACATAGAGAAGCCGAGCGTCCGCGTCCGGTACGACATCAAGGTCGTCGGCAGCCCGACGCTCGAGGACGTTCTCGAGGACGTGCTCTGACGGGCGCGCGTCCGGGGTCCCGGCCCCGGCGGACTCGTTCGGGCGATCACCGAGGGAGGCGTCATTGAAGATCCACGAGTATCAGGCGAAGGACATCCTGAGGGGCTACGACGTCCCGATCCCCAGGTTCGAGATCGCGACGACGCCGGCCGAGGCCAGGAAGGCGGCCGAGGACATCGGCCGCATGGTCGTGGTCAAGGCGCAGGTCCACGTGGGAGGCCGCGGCAAGGCCGGAGGCGTCAAGCTCGCGAAGACGCCCGATGAGGCCGAGAAGCACGCCGGCGCGATCCTCGGGATGGACATCAAGGGACTGACGGTCGAGAAGGTCATGATCTCGGACGCCGTCGACATCGACCGCGAGTACTACATCGGGATGATCGTCGACCGCGCCACGAAGAAGCCCGTCTACATGGTCAGCGAGGCGGGCGGGATCGACATCGAGCAGGTTGCGAGGGAGACCCCCGAGAAGATCCACAAGTACGCCGTCGACCCCGAGAAGGGCCTGTCGAACGAGGAGGCCCTCGAGCTGGCTGCGAAGATCGAGTCGCGGCCGGCCGTGGCCGAGCGCGTCGCCGACTTCATCTCGAAGCTCTACGAGGCATTCGTCGGCAGCGACGCGTCGCTCGCCGAGATCAATCCGCTCGTCATCACTCCCGACGAACAGGTCTGGGCCGTCGACGCGAAGATGAACATCGACGACAACGCCCTCTACAGGCACGAGGAGATCGCGGCGATGCGCGATGCCTCGACCGAGACTCCCCAGCTCAAGCGAGCGCGCGAGATGGGGCTGTCGTTCGTCAAGCTCGACGGCGACGTCGGGTGCGTCGTGAACGGCGCCGGCCTCGCGATGACGACGATGGACGTCATCGCGCACTACGGCGGCGAGCCCGCGAACTTCCTCGACATCGGCGGGAGCTCGAGCCCGGACAAGGTCGTCACCGCGCTCCAGATCATCACGAGCGATCCCAACGTCAAGTCGATCCTCATCAACATCTTCGGCGGCATCACGCGCTGCGACGACGTCGCGAAGGGACTCGTCCAGGCGCTGGAACAGACGTCGATCACTCTCCCGATCGTGGTCAGGCTCACCGGGACGAACGAGGAAGAGGCGAGGAAGATCCCCGCCGGCACCGAGTTCGTCTCCGCCGACACGATGGACGAGGCCGTCGAGAAGGCAGTCGAGCTGGCACGTCAGCCGGCTTAATCGACAGGAGGCAGGCTTGAGCATCTTCGTCGACGAAAACACTCGCGTCTGCGTGCAGGGAATAACCGGGCGCGACGGTGCGTTCCACACGAAGGGCATGATAGAGTACGGCACGAAGGTCGTGGCGGGCGTCACGCCGGGCAAGGGCGGGCAGGTCGCCGACGGGATCCCGGTCTTCGACACGATGAAGGACGCCGTCGAGAAGACGGGAGCGAACGCTTCGATCCTGTTCGTTCCGGCCAGGTTCGCAGCCGGCGCCGTCACCGAGGCGGCGGAGGCGGGTGTCGACGTGGTCGTCGCGATCAGCGAGGGCGTTCCGACGCTCGAGGTCTCGAAGATCTACCAGAAGCTCGAGAGGCTCGGCACGCGCATGATCGGACCGAACTGCCCCGGCATCATCAGTCCCGGGAAGTGCAAGCTCGGGATCATGCCGGGCTGGATTCACAGGGAGGGCGGGATCGGCGTCGTGTCGCGGAGCGGCACCCTCACGTACGAGGTCGTCGACCAGCTCGGCAGGTACGGGCTCGGGCAGTCGACGGTCATCGGCATCGGCGGCGACCCGATCATCGGAACGAACTTCATCGATTCACTCGCGGCGTACCAGGAGGATCCGCAGACCGAGGCCGTCGTCCTGATCGGCGAGATCGGCGGCACGGACGAGGAGCAGGCGGCGGAGTTCGTGAAGGAGAACATGACGAAGCCCGTCGTGAGCTTCATCGCCGGCAGGACGGCTCCTCCCGGAAAGCGCATGGGCCACGCGGGCGCCATCATCGCCGGCGGCAAGGGCACTGCGGCCGAGAAGATCGAGGCGCTGACCGCCGTCGGCGTGCCGGTGGCCGACCGCCCCAGCGAGATCCCGGGGCTCATCAAGGAGGCACTGGGGTCGTGACGACGAACGACGCGGAGAACGGGACAGCACGCAAGTGGCGCTACCCGTCCAGGGAAGAGCACCCCGACGTGGACATCTACGTCCACCAGGAGTGGTGCAAGTGCTGCGGGATCTGCTACGAGCTCTGTCCGATGGGGGTGTTCGAAGCCGACAAGTCCGGACGTCCCGTGCTCGCCCATCCGGAGAAGTGCACCTCGTGCTATCTGTGCGAGAGGCTCTGTCCTGACATGGCCATCACGGTGTACAAGGAACGCAAGAAGAAGGCCGAGCCGGAAGGGACGACGGAAGACGAGAAGGGAGTGGCGGGGAAGTGACGGACCCCAACGCCGGGAACGGCAAGACGGAGATGCAGGTCTTCCAGGGGAACGAAGCGAGCGCGCTCGGTGGGCTCGCCGGGGGCGTCACGTTCTTCGCGGGCTACCCGATCACGCCCTCGTCCGAGATCGCCGAGATGATGTCGCAGACCATGCCTCTCGCGGGCGGGCGCTTCATCCAGATGGAGGACGAAATCGCCTCGATCGCCGCGATCATCGGCGCGTCTCTGGCGGGGGCCAAGTCGATGACCGCCACGAGCGGTCCCGGGTACTCGCTCATGCAGGAGAACCTCGGGTTCGCCGCGATCGCGGAGATTCCCATCACGATCGTGAACGTCCAGCGGGCGGGTCCCTCGACGGGGCTTCCGACCCAGCCTGCGCAGATGGACGTCCAGCAGACCAGGTGGGGGACGCACGGCGACCACTCGATCATCGCGCTTGCGCCCTCGACCGTGCTCGAGTGCTTCACCATGACGATCGATTGCATCAACCTGGCCGAGCGGTTCAGGACGCCGACGGTGCTCCTGATGGACGAGGTCATCGGGCACATGCGCGAGACCGTGGTCCTGCCGCGGCCGGGCACGTACGAGATCGTCGAACGGAAGAGGCCTGATCCCGGCACGGAGGACTACTGCCCGTTCGAGTGCGGCAGCGTGGCGCCGCTCGCGGCGTTCGGGGGCGACCACCGCTTCCACGTGACGGGGCTGAC